>CALKXD010000027.1 GCA_938003855.1 uncultured Granulosicoccaceae bacterium
CTCGCATGGCTTTTGTTACTGGTGTACGGATCGACAGGCCTGCCAAAACCAATTCCACCGACACCGTCAAACGATACGGTCGCCTAAGCCGTTCAGGCATAAAAAAATTTTACCTACTATAGGTGGGCGCTTAGTTATTCATAAGTAACTACATGTAGTCGGTGAAAGTTCGCGTCGCGTGAGCCGATCGCAGTAGCGCTGTTTCTGGATGGGCACTAATTCAAGCGCCTGAAGTCCGGTCACTACAAGCAGAACGCAATTCGCGTTGACAGCATCGTTGTACATTGAAAATCAGCCCACCCGACAGAACGCGCCACTGACGTTGAAACCGCAAAATCCCATTCATCCTAAAAGCGTTTTCCTGGGCTGTGCGGCAATGCTGGCGTCGACGGTATTCTTCGCCTCCATGCATGCCTGTGTGCGCTACCTGAGCGCCGATATCCATCCGTTTGAGATAGCCTTCTTCCGTAATTTATTCGGGCTGGCTTTTCTGGCGCCGTTTATTTTGCGTAACGGTGCGGCTTTACTTCATACCCGGCATTTGAACTGGCATTTAATACGTGCGGGAATCAACGTCCTGGCGATGCTGATATTTTTCTATGCCCTGGCTATCACGCCACTTGCTACAGTGCAGGCGCTGAGCTTTACCGCGCCGTTGTTCACCACCATACTGGCGGTATTTATTCTGCGTGAAAAAGTGCGGCTGAGGCGTTGGGCGGCAGTGGTGGTGGGTTTCGCCGGTGTTTTGATCATCCTGCGGCCGGGTGCACAGCCGATTGAACTCGGCGCTGTTCTGGTCTTGTTGTCTGCAGCAATCTGGGCAATGACCATGATCATCATCAAGCGCTTGTCGAATACAGACTCGCCGATGACTATAACCGCCTATGTCACGCTGTTCCTGACTGTAATTTCGTTGTTTCCGGCACTGCTGTTCTGGACCTGGCCTGCGGGTATGCAGTGGTTCTGGCTGGTGTTGGCCGGCTTTGCCGGAACCATGGGTCAGCTTTGCGTGGCCAAAAGCTTTGCCTATGCAGATACCACTGTAGTGTTGCCGTTCGACTTTGCGAAGATCATCTGGGGCGCTATCCTGGGCTATGTGTTTTTTGCAGAATATGTCGATGCGTATACCTGGGTCGGCGGCGTGGTGATCTTTGCCGGCGCGACCTATGTGGCATACCGTGAGCGGCAGATAGAAAAACAAAACCGGTCTTGACCACACAGACCCTGCTGGCGCATGTCTACCTGCACTGTGTGTTTATGTTTTTCCGCACCGGGTGCCTGTGTTTTAACTGGCTGACTATAAGACAGGCGTGTACCGGTTAACCCGACGACGCTACCAGGTGATGCGTACCGGTGCCATTGCCCAGACCATGGTGGCCTCGCTGTTGCGGTTGTTTAGAAACCTGTGGGGCAGGGTGGACGGGTAGGAAAAACTGTCTCCGGTTTTTAAAACAATGCGCTCATCGCCAAGGATCAGCAGTATTTCGCCACTGGTGACGATGCCGTGCTGCTCCCCCTCGAATTGATAGCCTTCAATGGTGTCGGGTGGCTCGCCCTTGCCGGGTGCAAATCGGGACACCAGCAGATAGCAGGCGCCGGACAGGGTGCTGGACAGCAGTTCGTCCTCAAAGCCCAGTTCACTGGTCGAGCGCGTGTACAACTCACTTAACGGGCGACGCTGGTCAGAACGAACGATATGGTTGCGCTCCAGTGCGCCATCGCCGCCGCGCTTTGGGAAAAACCACGCGGGATCAACTGACAGCGCAGCACTGATTGACTGCAGTAACTCAACCGAAACCCGCCCGGTGCCGCGTTCAATGCGACTGAGGTACGCCACAGAGCAGTCGACCTGTGCGCTCAGCTCGTTGAGGGTCATTCCCCGGGCCTTGCGAACTTCGCGTATTTCCAGGCCTAGTCTCAGGGCGTCAGTTTTTGCGTCGGCGTTACGCTTCATCGTAAATATTAGTTGAATTAGTACTAAGAATTATCATATTGTATAATTATTGGTGGAAATTTAACTGAAAGGGGCCTCAGGTGAGATTCGACTTTATTCCAAACTTCAGCATTGGTCATGTTATTCCGTGGCGTCGAACTCTGGAGATGATGCGTGAGCAGACCTCCGTGGTTGAGCAGGCTGACTTCACCACCGCCTGGTTTACCGAGCATCACTTTGCTCACAACGGCTTTCTGAATGCACCCCCGAACCCGATCCAGATGTGTACTCACATTGCAGCGCACTGCCGGAAAATCCGCGTTGGCACCTGCCCGGTGGTGTTGCCGGACTGGCATCCGTTGCGGGTCGCCGAAGACGCTGCCATGCTCGACAATATGACGCTGGGTCGCTTTGATTTTGGTGTGGCCAAAGGTATCAATGAGCGTCAGACCATTCAGTTTAACCGCAACGCGGATCGCAGAGACAACAGTAAAGTGATGCGGCTGTATCAGGAGAGCCTGGACGTCATCTTAAAGGCGTGGACTAATGAGGCGTTTACCCACAAGGGAGAGTTCTATCAATTTCCCGAACCCGGCTGGAAAGAAACCAATCGATTTTTCCAGCCACTCGACTCGCGCTACCATGCGGATGACGGCGAGTATAAAGCAATGTATGTGCACCCGCGCCCTTTCCAGCAGCCTCATCCACCGCTGTGGTTGATGTCCAATGCGCCGCCGACCTTTGAGCTGGCCGGGTCAAGAGGCTGGGGGGTAATCGGCATGGCGTCAGCCCCGAAACGCATGCTCGCTTGCTGGCAGCCTTATCGTGACGCACGTTCAAAAGCCACCGGGGTCGATGTAGCACTCGGAGAAGGGGTCGGGGTTTGCACGTCGTTTTATGTCGGCGAGACTATGGAAGAGGCGGCCCGTACCATCCGCCCGGCAGTGAATGCCTACTATGAGTTGCTCGGTGGTTCACGCCCGATGGGGGAGTGGACCAAGCACGGCTACCTCGATATCGACGAACAAATGACCCCCGAGATCGAGCGCATGGACTGGTTCGACTTTCTAAACTCACGCGGCATAATTATGGTCGGTGACGCTGACTTTGTGATTGAAAAAATAGCCCTCAGCCGTGAGGCAATAAACCTCGATCATCTGGTCTTAATGCAGCAATACATCGGCGTGCCTTATGAAAAAATTCTCGCCAGCCTGCATCGGCTGATCGAGCACGTTGTACCCGTGTTCGGTACGCAATCCGGAGCATCAAACCATGCTTAAAATATGGGGTAGGCCCTACTCATCTAATGTTATCCCGGTCATCTGGACGGCTGCGGAGCTGGGCCTGGACTATCACCTTGAGCTTGCCGGTGGCAGTTTCGGCAAGCTCGATACCGACGACTACGCACAGATCAACCCGAACCGCATGATTCCGTCGATTCAGGATGGCGACTTTGCCTTGTGGGAATCGCGTGCAATCATTCGCTACCTGTGTGAGCGCTACGGGGCCGGTTCACTGTACCCGGATGATATAAAAACCCGGGCAATCGCTGATCAATGGATGGAGTGGTGTGGCACGCGCGCGTTTGCGCCGGTGATCCAGGCGTTCTTCGCCACCGTTAGAACGGAACCCGATCAACGTGACCCGGCCCTTATTAAAAAGCACCAGCACGACGCCGCAGAAGTACTGCCACTGCTCGACGCGCATCTTAAGCACCAGCGCTATGTTGCCGGAGACACATTCACCATGGCGGATATTCCGCTCGGTACTGTGGCTTATCGATATTATAATATCGACATAGAACGGCCTTCACTGCCGAATATCGAAGCCTGGTATGCAACATTGTGCGACCGACCTGCCTACCAGCAACATGTGATGCGATTCTTTGGCAGCACGCCGGAGCAATGGAAAGCGCTGGAGCTTGCCAGCGGCCGGTAATGAACCGCGCGCCGCAAATAATTTTAATAAATAGCCTCGCCACGGCACACGCTGGCGACAATAAATCTGCCACGAAGACTCCGGCTACCGATGCAACTGTCAGCCGGTTGGAGATATAAATGTCTGACGTATTAACGTTTCACGAAAAGTTCAGCGCTAAAGAATTCGACGATCAATACAATCTGCGTGCGGGTCGCCCTGACTACGAGGTAACCGTAATACCGCGCTGGGCCGAGCGCAGCGAAGCGGCGCGTGCCACTGTGAGCAATCAGCTCGATGTCCGCTATGGCAACGGCCGCAAGCAGATGCTGGATGTGTTTACCTGCACTGATCCGATGGCACCGACACTGGTGTATTTCCACGGTGGCTACTGGCAGCGTGGTGATAAAAGCATCTACAGTTTTCTGGCCGAACCGTTTGTTGCCAGCGGCTCCAATGTGGTGGTTGTCGGCTACGACTTGTGTCCGTCAGTAACCATTACGCAAATTTCCGGGCAGGCCCGCGAAGCGCTGGCCTATCTGTGGCGCAATGCAGCGGCACTTGCAATTAATCGCGATCGACTAACCGTTATGGGGCATTCGGCCGGTGGCCATATTACCCAGATGATGCTGGCAACCCGTTGGTCATTGTATGGCGCTGATCTGCCGGCTGATCTCATCGCGGCAGGGATTCCGGTATCGCCGCTTAGCTACCTTGAGCCCGTTCGTCGGACAGAAAACCTCAATGCAGGTATTCGCATGACGCCAGAGGAAGCGAATCGTGAAAGCCCGATGATAAACCATCCGCCTGTGACCAATGCACCGCAAATGGTCGTGGTTGGTGGTGCTGAGACAACAGAGTTTCACCGGCAGTCACAGATGTATATTGATGCCTTTGCGACCGCCGAACGCCCGATGGAGCTGTACATTGTGCCCGACGTTGATCACTTCGATGAACTCAACACACTGGCCGACCCGAACAGTACATTTTTTACCAAAACACGCGCCATACTCGGCTGAACAAACCCCAGGAGAAACTTACCATGACCGATGCAACCGTCACCCGGGAGCTGCTCGACTTAATCGGCGATGCCTTTAACAGCAATGATATCGATCAGGTGATGCAGTACTTTGACGAAGACGCGATCTTTGATCATGGTGCAGGCAAAGAAGTCTATGGCAGTCGCTTTGAAGGTGCAGATGCGTTGCGCGCCGTGTTCACGGCCTTGTTTGACAATGTCGAAAACGTACACTGGGAGACTCTGAATACTACTATTTCCGGTGATAAGGCCTATTGTGAGTATCTGCGCAAAGCAACCTTAAAATCAGGAGAGGTGCAGGAGTTTCTCAGCCTGGACGTTTTAACCTTCAGGGCGGGCTTGATCGTGCACAAAGACACCTATTATAAAAATCGAACCTCCTGATTCACGCAAAACCACAGGCCGATCCGGGTCACGGCAACGGTTGGATGCCTGCCTGAGACGCCGGGGCAGTAATCTGCTGTTTGCTTCGGCGTGCCTGCTGAGATACATTGCACTGTGGTGAATTCTCACCCGATCACATGATCAACCTCCAATCAATACAGATGATAAGCCGCAGGTAAAAAATACAGATGCAGGGCGACCGGACTCGCGACCCCTGACATCGATTCCCGAGACTGGCGCCGCAGCGGCGCAATCCGCTCGACAGCGGCGACGCTCGCAAACTGAATTGCTGTTCGAGTCTCTTGCCGCGAATATTTATAGTCATGGCTACAGCGTTCATACCAATGCGCTGCCGGCAGCGCTGAGTCAGCGGCTGTGGGCGCAGTCGCACAGCGACGAACACACAGAATTAAAGCCGGCAGGCATCGGTCGCAAGGTTGATCATCACATCAATAAGACGATTCGCTCTGATAAGATCTGCTGGATCGATGACACCACTGGCACCGGTATCGAGTGGAATCAGTGGGCAGCCGGGCTGCAGGCTTCCTTAAACGCCAGTCTTTATCTCGGGCTGTTTACCTTTGAAAGTCACTACGCGTTGTTCAGTCCCGGTGGATTTTATGCAACCCACTGCGACGCCTTTCAGGGCGAGAAAAATCGAATACTGTCAATAATCATTTATCTCAATCACGACTGGCAACCATCGGACGGCGGTGAGCTGGTGCTGTTTACGGATGGTGAGGCCAGAGCGCCGCTGCGGGTCAAACCGGAGTTCGGCACCGTCGTGGTGTTTCTCAGTGAAGAAATTCCCCATGAGGTGCTGGTGACCAACCGGGATCGTTACTCGATAGCCGGGTGGTTTTACGCTAACCGTGGCAATCCTGCACGGTAGTGCCGGGGCGGGGTTGTGTGCGGGCAACTGTCGGTATTGAGGTTCTGTCCGGTCGGGCATAGAGGCCATGTTTTTGTTGTCGGCCGCACCAGGCATTTTAGTAATAAACCACAATAGGTATGGGTGGTAAAATATTGATATATAAGGATTTAAAGTTGCTGTTATTTGTGGGTTCGCGTGCTCTCTATGAGTGGACGTCCGGCGGTCACGCAGCACGGCATGGCTGATCCAATCAGAGATCGTTGAAATCGCCCCCGCGCCCTTTACCGCCGGCAAAGCGTGCCGCGCCGGTTATTCCGGTGCTGACTTCGGCCTTACCGCCGTTCCATTCCTGCCGCAGGGCGTCAGGTTCTGGCAGGCCATGCTGATCTTTGGCAGAGCGTCGGTCCGCCAACATGCAGCTTTGCGGGAATCGCGCGATGTTCCGGGCCAGATTTTCGGCATGGTGGCGCGCGTCGCCCTCGGGTACCACGTACTCACACAGGCCAATACGCAGTGCTTCATCGGCATTCACTCGTCGGCCGGTCATGATCAGGTCCATTGCGCGACCCTCACCAACCAGGCGTGGCAACCGCACCGTGCCGCCGTCTATCAGGGGGATTCCCCAGCGTCGGCAATAGACTCCCATAAAGGCTGTTTCTTCCATTACTCTTATATCAGCCCAGATCGCCAGCTCCATGCCGCCCGCGACTGCCGCCCCCGCGACAGCGGCGATTACCGGTTTGGACATCTCCAGCCGGCTTGGCCCCATGGCCGCCATTGACTGCGTGCGGTGGTCGGGGAAGTCATAGGCGTCCAGCGCGTCTGTACCGGATAGCGCTGCGGCGTGCTTTAGATCCCACCCGGCGCAAAAGGCACCGCCTTCGCCCCAGAACACGGCGACTCGCGCGCTGTCGGTGTTGTCAAAATCAATAAAGGCATCGTAGAGTGCTACGGCGCTTTTCGGATCCATCGCGTTGCGGGCATCCGCCCGGGAGTGAATGATGGTCCAGATCGGACCGTCCTTTTCGACTCTCACTGCCATCTATAAGGTCTCTCGCTGACTACGTGTTTTGTGCCTGGCAGGCTGTATTATCAGGGTTTAGACGATGAAGCAAATGTGTTCCAGCGCCGATTTAACTCACCAGTTCCGGTAGCCAGGTGGCAATTGACGGGAACATCACGATCAGCGCTATGCCCAGCAGAAACAATATAACAAATGGCCAGGTGGACCGATAAACATCGCTGATGGTCATTGAGGGTACCACCGCTTTAAATGCGAACAAGGTGTAGCCAAACGGTGGTGTAATTGCACCCAGTGTGATGTTGACCAGAAACAGCAGCCAGAACCAGACCGGATCAAAGCCAAGGCTGGTTACCACGGGTTGGTAGATAGGGATGGTTAAAAGGATAACAGCGATGGTATCGATAAACATGCACAGCAAGAATGGCACGGCAAGCATGATGATCAGCATCACCGTCGGGCTGAAGTTCAGATTAGCCACCAGTTGTACTAATTCACCGGTGGCACCGGTAAATGCCAGCAACTGGGTAAACATTTTCGACATCGCCATAATGGTGAGAATCATCGCAGACACGGTGATGCTTGCCATTACCGAATCCCAGATCATGCTCAGGCTCAGGTTGCGATAGATCGCCGCCGTAATAATAGCGCCAACCACACCGGTGGCTGCAGACTCTGACGGTGTAGCAATCCCCAGCATGATGAATCCCATCACGGAGAAAATCACAATTAAAAAAGGCAGTGTGCGCAGTACCGCTATACATTGCCCGGTAAGGGTTATTTCGTCACGTTCGGATGACAGGTTGGCTGGCGCCAGCGATGGATTCAGGGCGATGCGTGTAAACACATAGACCAGAAAGATTCCGCCCAGCAGCAGGCCGGGTATGACGCCCGCGATCAGTAAACTGGCGATCGACACATCGGCAATCGAGCCGACAATAATAGCCAGTAAACTGGGGGGTATGATCGGTGCCAGGCTGGCGCCGCCGATGATAAGGCCGGCGGCAATGTTCCGGTCGTAGCCTCGTGCCTGCATGCCCGGCATAATAGCCCGCCCCAGCATCGCGGCCACCGCCATCGCCACCCCCGATAATGCTCCGAATACCGCTGATAATGCGACCACCAGTACATACTGTCTGCCACGCACCCGGCCGACCAGTTTATCGATGGAGTCAAACAGTACATCCATAGTGCCGGAGCGAAACAGAATTTCCCCCATCAGGATAAACAATGGAATAGACGCGAGTGAGGTGATTGATACCGTGTCGAGAATGCTGTTGGCAAACATCGGGAATCCTGCCGGCCCGATGATAAAATAGACGCCGATCAGAATAGCGAAAAGGAACGCCAGAAAGATGGGGGCGCCGGAAAGAAACAACGCAAACAGTATCGCGATACCGGTAAGCAGAATGCTGTACCACTCCATCAGGCGCTTGTGTCCGTAGTGGTGTCGAGTAGTGCGTTAGTGGCTTGCCGTTGTGAGGGGTGTGCAAGTCGAAGCATATAGAGTGCGCTGCACGCCAGTCCGAAAGTGATAAAGCCCGACACCCACCACTGCGGTACTGCAACAATTGCCAGTGTTTCTATATTTTTTACAAACTGTCGTACGTTCTCCCCGTAGCTTACAAATGCGGCAAACCCGAGACACAGAAACCCAATGGCGCTGATGACAGTATGAATGACACCGGCGATTCGCGCGGGGAGTATATCAACAAGAATAGTGACGGCAACGTGGCCGCGATCCCGCGTCACTTTTGGCAGCGCCAGAAACACAGAGATGCACAGCAGGTAGGAAACAAAGTCGCTTACCCAGGCGGTGGGTGAGTCGAACAGGTAGCGGGTTATCACTTCGTAGACATAGAAAACCACAATCAGTATGAGCCCGATAGCTGCCAGTGCCGCCGCTGCGCTGGTGACTTTGTCGTGAAGCAGGCATAGCCGCCGAAGCAGGGTGCTCATACGGGAATGTAAGGTGTGGGGTCTATGTCAGTGACTCAGTCGGGTGGGCTAAGGAGCTAACGTATCAATGCCGGGGGAGTGCTTTCAGCGGGCCACCACTGTCTGACAGTGGTGGCCGTGCCGTGGCGGTTACAGGCCTTTCGACATGACAAAGTCTCGGAACGCCTCACCGGTAGCGCCGGATTTCTCAACCGCAACTTCCATCGCGCGTTCGGCAAACAATTTATTTGCCTCTTCCAGTGAGTAACCGATAGATGTGGTTTTCGCTCCCGCTTCCATCATTGCGGCGTTTTCCTCGTCGAGCAATTTGTTGAATATACCGACGGTATTTTGTTCAAGGGTATGGCCTGCGTCGAGCATCGCGGTCCGGGTGGCTTCATCGAGATCGTTCCATTTGTCGAGATTCATCATGATGAGGTAGGAGACCGTGCCGAATGCGGGCTCTGCCAGGTAGGGCGTTACTTCATGGAATTTGAATCCGACTGCGCCGACGCTTGGCCAGACCAGACCATCGATCACGCCTTTCTCGGCAGCGGAGTAGAGTTCGCCGAATGGAATAACCACCGCGGTGGCACCCAGTGATCCCACAATCGTATTGTACGAGGGGAGCGCGCGGATCTTTTTGCCGTCGAGTTTTTTGTCGGCGTCCATGTCGTCTTTAAGGAAAAAACGGAATCCGGTTGTGGCCGTGGGGATTGACAGGACTTTCAGGTTTTGAGTTTCCTGGTAGTGTTTGTCTACCCACTCCCACACGCCACTGGAGCGGCGTAGTTCTATATCGCCGTTGACTGCATCGATCGCGGCACCGATGCCGGTTGTGCCGGTATGATACAGCCCGTGGGTATAGATTAAATCGAAGACACCGGCACTGATTGGCTGGAGTTGCTTGCCTGCTGCAACGACTTCCGGGCCACTGGGTTTGATGGTGACTTTACCATCGGTGGCAGCGCTGACCAGATCTATATAGCCATACGCCATATTGGCGGTGCCTGAATGGTTTGCTCCCCAGGCGGTCAGCATTTTCATGTCGGTGGCCTGGGCGACAGAGACACTCATGCAACTGGCAATACCAGCTGACAGCACGATATTCAGAAGCTTGTTCATTGTATTCCTCCGGATTGTAAACATCAGAGCTACAGCAGCTGTAGCGTTTCGCGATTTGCAAAGCGATGTGTGGTCTGACGGCGAATCACGAACCCGTTAAAAAGTATGGAGTATACTGCGCAACATGTCTACAGGGTGTGCGGGCAACGTTATTAGACAGGACACAATTGTCGCTTAGCGAAGCGAAGTGTTTAATTATCCTGTCGCATAGGGGCGCGACTGGCATCATTGTTTTCCGTAATGAGTTTTCTCAACAGGCTCATCAGTACTTCGTTTTCCTCCCGGGTGAGCGGATTGGTAAACTTGCGCTGAGCGGTGATCATGGCCGGTTGTACACTGGCAACAAATTTACGGCCTTTGCTGGTGATTTTCGCTAGTTTTGCACGCTTGTCGGTCACGCTGGCCGGGCGTGTCAGCAACCCCCGTGCTTCCAGGCGGCGAATTACGTCGGCCGCTGTGTTGCGATCAACGCCAATAGAATTTGCAATAGTTACCTGATCCAGAACATCCTGTGTATTGAGCACTGTCAGTACGCCGAACTGCACTGGTGTGACGTTGAATTCTTCACAGGATTCCAGAAACATCGCCACATGGATCTGGTGTAAGCGACGAATTAAAAAACCGGGACGATTCCAAAGGCTGGTAAAGTCGCGTTTTTTAAGGCTTTTGTCACTCATTTAATTCTCATCCGCAATTCTCGGTGGCCTGGCTACAGCGTATGACCGCCGAGACAATGAATCAACATCCGGGCTGCAATAAACAGTATACGCGGCAGTGACCTGATGCTTGCGAAGGTTCTAACGGCGATGTTTCGTGGGCGGGTGGTTGTCACACTGTTGCCCCTGTTGTTGCTGTCACCACCCGTAGCAGTCGGTTCCCGGTGCTGTATTGACAATGCCTTCTTGCGTAGTACACTACGTAAAAACCGACGTTATGTCACGCCGTTAGCACCAGGCGTGGCAGCGGAAAATATACTGCGCGGCACCGCATCTTGCGAACCGTGGTTTCGGGGGAAAGTGGATGGCTTGGATTGTTGGCGTAGATGTAGGCGGTACGTTTACAGATTTTTTTGCCAGTAACCAGAAGACCGGCGCGTTTCATGTTGGCAAAACCCCGTCGACACCGGCAAACCCGGCGCAGGCTATATTGACCGGCCTCAAAGCGCTGTGTGAGCAATATGATATCCCGCAGCAGGAAATTGTCCGTCTGTCTCACGGCACCACGGTTGGCACAAATGCGCTGATTCAACGCAAGGGCAGTCGGGTGGCGCTGATCACCACCAGCGGCTTTAGAGACCTGTTGGAAATCGGTCGTCAGACCAGACCGCATATGTACAATCTCCAGATTGATCATCCCGCGCCGCTGATCAACCGCGAACATCGCATTGAACTGCAGGAGCGAATCGACGCTGCCGGTGATGTTGTACACGCCCCGACACAACAGGCCATTGAAGAGGCCGTAGAGCAGGTGATCGCGGCCGATGTTTCCGCCGTTGCCGTAGGCTTTCTGTTTGCCTTTCGAAACCCTGATCATGAACAGCAGGTCGCGCGTGTGATTGCACAGCGGGCGCCGCAGCTGGCGATCTCATTGTCCTCCGAAGTACAGCCGGAATTTCGCGAGTATGAACGCTTATCTACCACGGTACTGAATGCGTATCTGCAACCGGTGATGGGGCATTACCTGAAAACACTCGAGGAGGGCGTGGCCAGTCTGGCACCGTCAGCGACACTCGGTATCAATCAATCGAGTGGTGGCCTGATGTCTCCTGCACGTGCGCGGGAGTTTCCGGTTCGTACCGCGTTATCGGGACCTGCCGCCGGTGCCGTAGGTGCTGCACACGTTGCCAGGCAAACCGGTCGGCAAAATGTCATTACCCTCGATATGGGGGGGACCAGCGCCGATGTCGCCTTGATACGCAACTTCAAAATTGATCTGGCATTTGATCGCGATGTGGCCGGTTTTCCGATCCGGCTTCCGAGTGTTGACGTCGAGACTGTCGGTGCCGGTGGTGGGTCGGTTGCCTGGTTTGATCGAGACGGTCTGCTCAAGGTGGGGCCGGTCAGTGCCGGAGCAGAACCGGGGCCCGCCTGTTATGCACGTGGTGGTGACAAACCGACTGTCACTGATGCCAACCTGCTGCTTGGCCGGTTGTCGTCCCGGGGCCTGCTCGATGGTGACATGGGGCTCGACCCCGCGCTGTCTGCTCAGGCAATAGCTCCGTTGGCGTCAAGCCTTGGGTTCAGCGTTGAGCGTACCGCTCACGGAGTGCTGGGCATTGTGGTGGCGAATATGGTCCGGACAATTCGTACGATATCTGTTGAGCGTGGTCATGATCCGCGAGATTTTGTCCTGATGCCGTTTGGCGGTGCGGGTCCGTTGCACGCTCGGGATGTGGCGGTAAGTCTGGGCATCCGTGAACTGATTGTGCCGGCCGCTCCGGGCATCGTATGCGCACAGGGCTTGCTGGTATCCGATCTAAAAGAAGACTTCGTCATCAGTCGTCGCTTTACCCTTGACCAACACGGCATCACAACGTTATCCGGCGCACTGACTGAACTTAAAGCACGTGCGCTGGAGTGGTTTGAGCAGGAAAAAACACCCGTAGCCGGACGCCAGTTGCATCTGTTGGTGGACGCGCGCTATGTCGGGCAAAACTTCGAACTGGCAGTGCCGGTGGTATCGGGTAAGACGCTGGACACCAGTGATCTGCCCGGACTTACTCAGGTGCAGGACGCATTCAATAGTGCACACGACACGGCTTACGGTTATGCCAGTGACGGCGACCCGATTGAAATTGTCAATGTGCGATTGTCAGCGTCCGCCAGATTGCATGACGAGGCCGACACCACACCGCCTGATACCCAGGTGACAGAGCCCGTATCACACGCTGCACGAGTGGTGTTTTTCTCGGCAGAAAATTCTGTAGAAGCAAAGATCTATGCGCGAGCAGATCTGATGGCCGGTCACACGATCGATGGACCGGCGATTGTCGAGCAACTCGACACTACCACACCGATATACCCCGGCGACACGGCCACGGTCACGCCGGACGGGCATCTGATCATTAAGATCAGTGCATCGTGAAATGGCCGGTAAATCTATATATACAGGGTTGCATAGACGATGAGTAGCTCAATGTCAGCAGACAATACACCTGCGCTGGACCCGATCACGCTGGAGATCATCGCCAACGGCCTGCGCTCGATAGCCGATGAGTGCTTCGTCGCATTGATGCGCTCTTCGTATTCCACCAATATCAAAGAGCGCAAGGATCATTCGATCGCCCTGGTTGATCGACAAGGTCGATTAGTGGTTCAGGCGGCACTGACGTTGCCGATCCACATCGCATCGATGGGTGGATTAATGCAGTGTGTGTTAGAAAAATTCGACGGCGATATAGAAGAAGGCGATATCTTCGTCGCCAATGATCCACACACCGCAGGTGGCACGCATTTACCAGACATCAACTATGCGATGCCAATTTTTGTGCAAGGTGAGATAGTCGCGTTCGTTTGCAATATAGCCCACCACGCAGACATTGGTGGCATGGTGCCCGGCTCTATGGCCGGTGGCATGTCCGAGATCTATCAGGAAGGTTTGCGAATTCCCGTGATCAAATTGTTTCGGCGTGGCGTACTGCAAAACGACATCATGGATCTGATGCTGCTTAACGTGCGGGTTCCGGATGAACGGCGCGGTGATCACAACGCACAGATAGCCTCTTGTAAGCTCGGGGCGCGGCGCTTTGGTGAGGTCGTTGAAACCCACGGACTGGGCAATGTGCTCAATGCGTTTGATGAAATCATCTCCCGCACAGCACAACGAATGAAATCGGCCATTGCTGAAATACCCGACGGTACCTATCACTGGCAGGACTTCATGGATGGCGACGGCATTAGCCGTGTTGATATCCCGATCAATCTGGCACTGACGGTCAGCGGTGAAAACGTGCATTGTGATTTCTCCGGTACCAGCGAGCAGGTTGCCGGGAACATAAACACCACCATGAACGCTGTTCAGGCCAGCGCCTGCTATGCCCTGATTGCCGCGCTGGACTCCGAAATACCCAGTAATCAGGGGGTGCTCGATGTGGTCGACATCACCGCCGAACCGGGCACATTGATCAACTGCGTTTTCCCGGCTCCGGTGGCAGCCCGCGCACATACCTGTCAACGAGTGGTGGACACTGTATTGGGTGCGTTGTCGAAAGCATTGCCGGACAAAGTGATTGCGGCGGCCAATGGTGCCAATACCACCGCCGTTTTTTCCGGCGTAGACCCGCGTACCGGCAAACCCTATCTGTATCTGGAAACACTCGGTGGCGGGATGGGCGCCCGCGCCACGAAAGACGGCAAAGACGGCGTGCAGGTACATATCACGAATACCTCTAACCTGCCGGTGGAGTCCATCGAGCAGGAGTATCCACTGAGGGTTGAAGAATACAGTCTGGTCGAGAACTCAGGCGGGGCCGGGACCTACCGTGGTGGCATGGGCCTGCGGCGGGTGCTGACACCGGTTGACCATAAATGCGTTTTCAATGGTGCCGGTGAGCGGTTTCGAAATCAGCCCTGGGGCTTGTTCGGCGGGCAACCCGGTGCGTCCGGGCGTTTTATTTTCAGGGACGCTGAGGGTGACCGGCGTCTCGATGATAAACCCGGTGAGGTTGCCGTGACAGACAGTGACCGGATCATTGTCGAAACACCCGGCGCCGGCGGCTACGGAGATCCAGCTGACAGAGAGCCCGCACGGGTAGAAGAGGATCGCAGCAGCGGTAAGTTTACTGAGGCTTTTATCGCCAAGCACTACGGTGACAACCAGGTCGGGTGACGTATAGAGCGTCGAGCCGACTACGGTCGTTTTGCGCGCTGCTGATGCAGCACAACGCGGTTTCGCACAGTCCGGGTAATCAGGTTATTAAACGTTGCAGCCCGCCACAAGCGGGGGCTGACAAAAGGGAGAAATATGCGCGTCTATTCCATGGTTCGTCCCAAGCGTCTGGAAGAGTTTCCCGACGCCATTGCGCGTGCAGAAGCGCTTGGCTACGACGGTACTACGTTACTGGAGCTAACCGTACCACCAACGCTGTCCGCCGTTGCCGGCGCTATGACAACCGAGCAGATCAATCTGCTGACCGGCGTGTTTGTGGCTTTCCCGCGCAGCCCGATGGCCACCGCCTATGATGCCTGGTCGATCCAGTCACTGTCTAAAGGGCGATTCCAGCTTGGCATTGGCAGTCAGATCAAAGCACACCTGATTCGACGCTTCAGCATGGATCATCAGCCGCCGGTGCGGCGCATGAAAGACTACATACAGGCACTGCATGCTATCTGGGACTGTTGGCAAAACGGTACGCGCCTCGACTACGAAGGAGAGTACTACAAGTTCAATCTGATGATCCCCTACTACGATCCCGGTCCGCTGGAGTTTCAGCGGCCACCGATCTATGTTGCCGCAATTAACAAATATATGTGCCGCCTGACGGGTGAAATTGCAGACGGGCATTTGCCCGGTGACCCGATCACGGATAAATGGTTTTCCGAAATCATGGTGCCGAACCTTGAGATCGGTGCCAAACGTGCGGGTCGGACACTGGCAGATATCGATCTGGGCAGTTACGGTTTTATCGGGTGTGCCACTACCGATGAAGGTCTGCAGAAAGTGCGCAATGGGTTAAAAGAACGGATCGCCTTCTACGCATCTACACCCGAGTACGAAAAAATGCTCGAGCTGCATGGCTGGGACGTTAATCTGTCCGATTTTATCACCATGGCAAAGCAGCATAAATGGAGCGAGATGGGCAGTCTGGTGACCGATGAAATGCTCGAGTCCTATGCGGTTGTGGCATCTCCCCGTGAGCTTCCGGCCGCCTTGCAGAAACGCTTCGGAGGACACGTTAACAGAATACAGATTGACGAAACCTGGTTTGACGGGCTGAGCGATGACGACACCCGTGAACTGGTTGCGGCAATTAAGGCAATCTAGTCATGGCTATCAACACAACGCCGGTATCTGTCCCTAAACCGCAGCTGGTCAGCGCCGACAGTGGTCGTGATCTTGCGCGTGAAGAGTGGCAGCGACTCTGCGCCAGAGATCATAGTGAACTGGCGGTGGTTGAGCCGTCGCGTGAGATCACGGTGGGAGAGCTGATCGCAAGCGCCCGACGCCGCGCCGGACAGTTGGTCGCACAGGGGTGTACACCGGGCAGTCGGGTGATTGTGGCGCGGCCCAATGTTATAGAGTTCGTTGTCGACTACCTGGCGATACGATTGTGTGGCGCTATGCTGATCAATCTACCGTGGTCTGCGGGCACCAGTATCACTGAGCTGGCCGAGGTTCTAGACGCCAGCTGCGTAATACTTACCGAAGACCTGGTTGGCGACAATCCGTTGTTTGACAGTCTAGGTGAACGCCGTTTCCGTGAAGGTGACCCGGCGCCCGACGGTCCAGCCGAGCCAATTGGCCGGGCCGTCGATGAAGTCTGCTGGCTGGCCTGTACATCCGGCACCACGGGTACACCGAAGGCGGCTATGCATACGGCGGCAACCCTTGAGCGTCAGACCGAAGTATTTGCGCAGCACTTCCAGTTGACCCGCAATGATCCAATATTGGTGACGTCACCCGTCGGCCATGCGGTGGCGCTTTTATTCGGCGTTCGCATGTCTCTGATGCTGAGTTCACTAATGGTGTTAATTCCACGCTGGTCGGCAGAGACGGCCGCCGATCTGGTCTCCCGTTATGGTTGTGTTTATACCGTCGCACCGACACCTTACCTGGTCGATGTCGTCGAACACGCCGAGGCAAACGGGCCCGACATGTGGTCTACCCTGCGGTTCTTCCCGTCGGCCGGCGCACCGGTGCCCCGGTCACTGGTTCAGCGCGGGCTGAAAGCGCTGCCACATACCCAGGTCTGGTCGTACTTCGGTACGTCCGAAGCGGGCGCGGTAACAGCGGTGCCGCTCGATGACTCACTCGACAATCGTCTTGAGACCGACGGCATTGCGATGCCCGGGATGGAAACCCGGGTGGTCAACGGCGAACTGGAATTACGTGGCATTCAGATGATGAAGGGCTACTGGAGTGGTGACCCGGCTGGACGCCTGCAAGCCGATGGCTGGTATCAGACCGGCGATGCCGCCGAGCAGCGGCCGGACGGATATATAAAAATGATCGGCCGCGCTCGCGATATTATTCTGCGTGGTGGCGAAAATATCTCGCCGCTGGAAGTGGAGAACGTGTTACTCGGGCATCCGGCGGTGGATGATGTTGCGATAATCGCCTACCCCGATGACCGCCTCGGGTCGCGGCTTGCTGCTGTTGTTGTCGGCGCAGAGGCTGCCGATTTGCAGTCCCTCCGGGCGCACTGCCAGAGCGTGGGTCTCGCTAAGGCCAAGTGGCCGGAATATCTGGCGATGATTGACAAAATTCCTCTGTCCGCGATTGGCAAGGTGCGGCGCAACGACCTTGAAGCGTTTGTACAGCAGCACAGAACCCAACATGCATAAATCATCCGCCGCAGTAACCGCGAGGCAAAGCTTATGGCAACGGTAGAAGTTGGCTTTCATATCGACGGTGATGTCTGGGAGCCTGCGCAGATTACCCGCGTTGAAGAGTGTGGCTATGACCTGTTAACCACCGGTGAACATATTGTATTTTTCCGGCCAATACTCGATGTAATCACTGTGCTGGCGCATGCCGCTGCGGTCACCAGTCGTATAAAATTGCTGCCGTCAACTCTGATACTACCCCTGAGGCATCCCACTATTGTGGCAAAAGAGCTTACCTCACTGGATATTCTATCCAAGGGGAGGCTTATTGCCTCTATCGGTATCGGTGGCGATTATCCGCGTGAGTTTCATGCCTGTGGAATACCGGTAAAGCAGCGCGGCCGCCGGGCCAACGAGGCGCTTGATATAATCAGGCGGTACTGGTCCGGTGAGACCTTCAGTTATGACGGAAAAATATTTCAACTTGAAGACGTCGATATGTCGCCTTTACCTGTGCAGGAAGGCTGTCCGCCAATCTGGGTGTGCGGGCGCAGTGATGCGGCCATGAAACGAGCCGTCAAGCATGGGGACGGCTGGCAACCCTATATGTACACCGCCGCACAATTTGCCGGGAGCGTCGACAAGATCCGTGAATTTGCCAGTGAGGCCGGACGGCAATTGCCAGCTGACTTTGCCTATACGAGCTTCATGTATGTAAGTATGCACGACAACGTTGATGTGGCGCGTGACCGCGCTATCGAGCAACTGACCTATCGTTTCAATTTGCCCTTTGAAAAAATTGTCGATAAATACTGCGCCTATGGCCCTGCGGATAAAATTATAGAAGATCTGGGTAAATACGTACAAGCCGGCGCTAACCGCTTGATTGTCGGTCTGGTGATGCCGGAAGAAGAACGTATCGACTACGTCGAGAAATTCGCCACTGAGATATTGCCATCGCTGCAAAAGATGACGACACCGTCGTGAGTCGTAGTACGCCCCCCGGAATAGAAGACCTGCAGGCGCATATGCTGCGCTCAGGGTTCCAGCAGTTGTTCAAGCCCCGGGTACTGGCTATCGACCGGGATAAACTGACGCTCACTGTGAAGGCTCATCACTCTGATGCGCTTGAACGCCAACCGCAGACGGGTCAGTGGCATGGCGGCGCGATTGCCGCTCTGGTTGATACCGTCGGTTGTTATGCACTGACGTTACTAGGCACTGAGCCATTGCCAACCATAAATTTCAGAACGGATTACCTGCGACCGGCACTAAACACTGACCTTATTGTCTGTGCCGTGGTTCGACAGGCTGGCCGATCAATAGGCGTTGTTGATGTTGATATCAACAATGAACAAAACAAGCTGATCGCACTCGGGCGGGGTAGCTATTCGATGATTCCCTTTAATCAGGCGGCACGCTAATGACCAGTAGTTCTTCGATGAATATAGCGATAATCGGCGGCACCGGTGCGTTAGGAGCCGGACTGGCGATGCGTTGGGCCCGGGCCGGGCACAAGGTGATCGTCGGCTCGCGTGAGGCTGCACGCGCTACAGAGCAGGCACAGCTGATGACTGAGCGCGCCGGTGTGGAAATTACCGGCACCGATAATACTACCGCCGCAGCGCAGGGTGACATTATCGTGATTACGGTTCCCTATTCGCATCACCGCAGTACATTAGAAACTATCCGGTCACACCTGAGCGGCAAGATACTGATTGACGTCACAGTGCCGTTGATGCCCCCCAAAGTACGTACCGTGCAATTGCCGTCGGAGGGTTCCGTGGCCAAAGGTGCGCAGTCGTTTCTGGGTAAAGACGTTAAGGTGGTGTCTGCTTTTCAGAATGTCGCCGCCACCCATCTGGCCGACCTGGACCATGCTATTGATTGCGATGTGCTGGTGTGTGGCAATGACAAGCAGGCACGGGCTGTCGTTGTTGATCTGGCCGCTGATGCCGGTATTAAGGCATGGCACGCCGGCCGGATAGACAATTCGGCGGTCGCAGAGGCGCTCACCTCTGTACTTATTTTTATCAATGGTCACTATAAAATAGACGGGGCCGGTGTCCGTATTTCGGGTACACCGGCCGATACACAACAGGGATGAATACACAGCTGCACATCACGGCATTGGAAGGTGTGCCACTGATTAAACCCGGTGATGACCTGGCTCTGATCATCCACTCGGTAATGCAACAAAACGGCTTGTCCCTGCAAGACGGCGACATCCTGGTTCTCGCTCAGAAGATCGTATCCAAGGCCGAAGACCGGCTGGTTGATCTGAACACCGTTGTTGCCGGTGACCAAGCCACGACTCTGGCTGCAGCGGTTGATAAAGACCCGCGCCTGGTCGAACTGATTCTCTCCGAAAGCCGTACCGTCATTCGCCAGAAACCCGGTGTGCTGATCACCGAGCATCGACTGGGCTGGATTATGGCCAATGCCGGTATCGATGCCTCCAACGTCAGTGAAGATGACCGGGTGTTGTTGCTGCCGGTCGACTCCGATCAAAGCTGCGCGCATCTGCGTGAGCAATTTCAGCATCTGTGCCACGCCGATGTCGGCGTTATCATCAATGACAGCTTTGGTCGCCCGTGGCGATTGGGTACCGCTGGTGTGGCACTCGGTGCCGCCGGGGTGCCGAGCTTGTGGGACAGGCGAGGTGAGCGCGATCTGTTTGACCGCGAACTAAAAACAACGCAGCAGGCAATTGCCGATGAGCTGTCCGCCGCCGCATCTCTGTTGCAGGGGCAGGGCGCAGAGGGAAAGCCGGTAGTATTGATCCGGGGTCTTTCTCTGGGGGCGGGAGAGCCTGTGCCATCGAGCCCGGCCAGCGCGCTGCTGCGAGATAAATCAGAGGATATGTTTCGATGAGCGGTGACCACATAGTTGCTCTGTCGGGCGGTGTTGGCGGTGCCAAGCTGGTTCTTGGTTTGTCGCACGCGGTTGCACCGGAGCAGCTCACGGTAGTGACCAACACCGCTGACGACTTCGATCACTTCGGTCTGAGAGTCTGCCCCGACACCGACACAGTGTTGTACACGCTGGGCGGTTTGTCGAATACCGAACTCGGCTGGGGACGTGCCAACGAGACCTGGACCTTCATGAAAACGGTGGCGGCACTTGGTGGCGCTGAATGGTTTAATCTGGGTGATGGTGACCTTGCCCTGCATGTGCTTCGCACCGAGGCGCTGAAGTCCGGACAGAGCCAGACAGAAGTCACAGCCGCGATGGCCCGATCAATGGGTATTGCAGCAGCGATTCTGCCGATGTCTGATCAGTTTATTCAAACGCGTGTCAATACACCGCATGGCCAGCTTGCGTTTCAGGAGTATTTTGTGCGCGATCGATGCGAACCACAGGTCACCGGTTTTGAATTCGACGGGATAGACTCAGCGGTGATAAATCCGCTGTTGCTTGCCACCCTCGAAGGTCCGGTGCGAGCTATTATTATTGCCCCGTCGAACCCCTATGTGAGCGTTGATCCCATTCTTGCCGTGCCCGGGATGCGTGCCGCGATCAAAGCGTCCGGCGTCCCTGTTATAGCGGTTTCACCCATTGTTGCAGGAACGGCAATAAAGGGGCCTGCGGCAAAAATGATGGATGAACTGGGCGTTCCATCAACCGTGGTTGGTGTGGCAGAGCATTATCGTGGTTTTATCGATGGACTGATTATAGATCAGCAGGACGCAACGGCTGCCGCTGATATAGAGTCATCGGGCATGCCGGTATGGGTCACGCAAACAGTGATGAAAAGCCTGGACGATCGCATCGATCTAGCCAACACGGCACTGGCATTTGCTGATCAGATTGCCGGCAGGAGTCAGAGTCTATGACAGCCATTGTGATACCGGTTAAACCTCTGGAGTCGGCCAAGCAGCGTTTGTCCGGTGTATTAACGCCAGTGCAGCGAGCTGAACTGGTGTTGGCGATGCTGCACGATATTCTGACAGTTGCCACCGCATTTCGTGAGCACCGGGTATGGGTGGTAACCCGCGACAAGGCAGTGGATGATCTGGCAAGGCAGCATGGCGCCGGGGTAATCCCGGAAGTCGAAGTCAGAGGTTATAACGCCGCGGTCGACGCAGGCCTGCAGTATCTGCAGACGACACACCCCGAGGGGACTAACGTAGCGGTGGTCCCTGCTGATGTTCCGATGGTTACCTCAGAGGATCTAGGTCGGCTTACTGCTGCCTGCGACACCGCTTGCAGTAAAGTCCGCCTGGCTCCGGCGCGCGATGCTGAAGGCACTAACGGCTTGTTCTTATCCCGTACCGATCTGCTGCAACCGGTGTTTGGCCAAAACAGCTATAGCCGCTACCGGAGTCAATGCCGGTTAGCGGGCTTAACACCGGAGCTTCTGACTGATAGCTCTCTTGGCGTAGACGTAGACATCGACACAGACCTGCAGTTTTTGCGCGCCCGCCATGCCTGCGGGAATACAGGTGCCTACCTCAGCCACCTGCACTCCATTGGCTGCACAAATGCGGGTTTGTCGTTGCGTAAAAATACCAGTAATACACTGGCCGCAGACTCATGGTGTTGAGTTCATCCACTGATAAGCTGTTGAGTAAGAAAGATGCAAAAGCGCTACTGCATATGCCGGCTGAAGATCTTATTCAGGCGGCCGCTGCCGTCAGAGACAGTGGCCACGGCAGCCGGGTCAGCTATTCACGCAAAGTGTTTATCCCGCTGACAAAGCTGTGTCGTGATGTCTGCCACTACTGCACATTTGCGCAAGCGCCTTCGAAATTGCAGGCGGCTTTCCTGACACCTGATCAAGTACTGGAGATTGCCCGGGCCGGCGTTGTAAGTGACTGCAAGGAAGCGTTGTTTACGCTGGGCGACAAACCGGAACTACGATATGACGCAGCGCGCAAAGCGCTTCGAAAGCTGGGTTATAGAACCACACTGGAATACCTGCATGCGATGGCAAAACTGGTGTTTGAGGAGACCGGGTTACTGCCACATTTGAACCCCGGGGTAATGACCTCCGAAGAACTTACCCTGCTGCGGCCGGTGTCGGTATCGATGGGAATTATGCTGGAGAGTACCTCAGCCCGACTGCAGCTTCGCGGCGGCTGCCATTTCGGTTCACCGGACAAAGATCCCGCCGTTCGCCTGGCCACGATCCGCGCTGCCGGAGAACAGCGTGTACCGTTTACCAGTGGCATTTTGATCGGTATTGGTGAATCACGCGCAGACCGGATCGAGAGCTTACTCGCACTACGGGAGCTGCATCAACGCTATGGCCATGTGCAGGAAATCATCGTGCAGAATTTTCGTGCTAAACATGGCACCTTAATGGCTCACGCGCCTGAACCGGATCTATCACAATTGCAGTGGAGTATCGCCGTAGCGCGTCTGATCTTCGGTGCCGATATGAACATTCAGGCGCCGCCGAATCTGTCAGGCGGCAACACAAAGGCATTGATCGAGGCCGGTATCAATGACTGGGGAGGTGTGTCACCGGTAACACCTGACCACGTAAACCCGGAATCGCCCTGGCCGCATCTGGACGATCTGGTGCGTGATACTGCGGCAGCCGGTAAGTGCCTGGTGGAGCGTCTGGGTATCTATCCGTCGTACGCGGCAGCACAATCAATTGCACGCTGGGTCGACCCGGTACTGCACAAGGCTGTGCTGGATACTACCGACGCCGACGGACTGGCTCGCACCGATGACTGGTGCCCGGGCTCTGACGATATCGCATTGCCGGTAGTTGCAAGCGGGCCTGCTATCCTTGCTGACCGGACGCTTGACCGGGCTATCAGTAAAGCAACCGCTGGATACACGCTTGCCCGTACTGAGGTAGACAGGCTGTTTGCCGCCAGGGGGGCCGAGATAGACGCGGTGACTCTTGCGGCCGATGATCTGCGACGCCAGGTGTGCGGTGATACCGTAAATTATGTGGTAACCCGTAACATCAACTACACCAATATCTGCTATTTCAAATGTCAGTTCTGCGCTTTTTCAAAAGGCAAAACCAGCGAGAACCTGCGTGGCAAACCATACAACCTGGGGCTGGATGAAATTGCCGCAAGAGCGCAGGAAGCCTGGAGCAGAGGCGCGGTGGAAGTCTGTCTGCAGGGCGGTATTCATCCGCACTATACCGGACAGACTTATCTGGATATCGTGCGGGCCATAAAGCAGGCAGCGCCCGGTTTGCATGTGCATGCGTTTTCGCCACTCGAAATTCATCAGGGGGCTGAAACACTCAAAATGCCGGTCCGTGACTATCTGCAGTTATTGATCGATGCCGGGCTAGGCAGTCTGCCGGGTACCGCAGCCGAGATTCTAGACGACGACGTAAGAGCCGGTCTGTGTCCTGACAAAATTAATACCGCGCAGTGGTTTCGGGTGATCAATGCAGCGCATGAGCTTAATCTTAAAACCACGTCCACTATCATGTTCGGGCATATCGATCAGCCACGGCACTGGTCAGGCCACCTGCTAAGTTTGCGAGAGCAGCAGCTGCGTACCGGTGGTTTCACAGAGCTGGTACCGCTGCCATTTGTGCACATGGAAGCACCCATGTACCGTAAAAGACGCTCGCGTCGCGGCCCCACATGGCGGGAGTGTCTGTTGATGCACGCGGTGTCGCGCCTGGTGCTGCACCCGGTGATCCCCAACATACAGGCGTCGTGGGTCAAGCTCGGACCGGATGGCATAAAGGCGTGCCTGAAAGCCGGGGTCAATGACATTGGCGGCACACTCATGAACGAAACGATAACCCGGTCGGCTGGTGCGCGGCATGGTCAGGAGATGACGCCGGAGACAATGGAGCGCTTGCTGGCAGACGCCGGACGTCCGGCGATGCAACGCAACACCTTGTATCAGAGCGTCCCGCCGACACGGCAGGCAGCATCCTACCGGGTCACCGCTGAAGTGCCTCTGCGTAAGCTTGCCGTCCAGCTTGAGCGCTCGCGTTAGCGGTTTATGGTTCCGACAAAACAATCGCCAACGGTCCTTTGCCGTCGAAAATTAGCCGCGTCCATAGGCATCGGTTAACCCGTGAGCGCTTTACTTGCGTAAAAGCCGTATTCACTTTAGGCTTTGAAAAAGTATCAGACTACTCTGGAGTGTGCCTAGTGGAAATTGCCTTATCGCCGATGGAATTCGCCCGGCGCGCGCGTCGTTTGTACGCCCGTAAAGAGGCTGTCGTGGAAGGCGACACACGTTTTAGCTATGCAGAATTTCTGGACCGGTGTGGTCAATGGTCATCGGCTCTGCAGAAGCTTAATGTAGGGCAGGGCGACCGGGTTGCCTATATCGCTCCCAATACGCACACGCACCTCGAGGCCTACTACGCCGTACCGCAAATAGGCGCGGTGCTGGTGCCGGTAAACTACCGCTTACTGCCAGAAGATTTCGAGTACATTATTAACCACTGTGGCGCGAAGGCGGTGTGCGTACACCCCGACTACATCGATGCGATAGACGGCATACGCACCAGCCTGCCTGACGTCGAGCACTACGTTGCATTGAGTGACAGCAAAGACGGATGGCTTGACTACGAGCAGATGATCGCCGCAGAAACCCCCGACTTTGACGATGTCGTTATCGCAGAAAACGACTTACTCACCATAAACTACACCAGTGGCACCACGGCCCGCCCCAAAGGTGTGATGATCACACATCGCAATGCCTATCTGAACATCATGAATACACTGGCGCACCAGCACCTGACGCCGGCTGACCGCTATCTGTGGACTCTGCCGATGTTCCACGCCAATGGCTGGACCTTCACCTGGCTGAACACGGCTCGTGGCATGACCCACGTGTGTCTGCCCAAAGTCGATCCCGAACGCGTCTGCAAAGCCCTTGCTGATGAAAAAATCACCATGCTGTGTGCAGCGCCAACGGTACTGATCAGTATTATTAATGCACCGGCGGAAGTTCGCGCCGGTATACCACCCGGTGTGCGGCTCTTTACCGCGGGCGCGCCACCTGCCGCCGCTACCATTGAAGCTCTGGAAAATGATTTTGGCTGGCAGCTTACCCATGTGTACGGGTTAACCGAGACCGCACCGCTTATCACCATTTGTGAATCGCGTCCGGAACACACAGACCTCTCTGCAGAAGCGCTTGCCGTAGTTAAAGCACGCCAGGGGGTTGAGCTAGTCGGCTCCGGAGAGGTTCGAGTCGTGGATGAAGACGGCAACGAAGTCCCGCACGACGGAGCCACGCTGGGTGAGATAACGGTTCGGGGTAACGTGGTCATGAAGGGCTACTATAACGATCAGGCAGCCACTGATGCTGCAATCAAAAACGGATGGTTTCACTCCGGTGACGCAGCGGTGGTTCACGATGACGGCTTCCTTGAAATTCGGGATCGATTCAAGGATGTGATAATCAGCGGTGGAGAGAATATATCCTCGGTGGAAGTGGAAGGGTGCCTGCTACGACACCCCGCAGTGCAGGAAGTCGCCGTAGTCGGTATGGCACACGAAAAATGGGGAGAGTCGCCACACGCCTTTGTCGTTGCACAACCGGGCACAGAAGCCTCAGAAGCTGATCTGAAGCAGCATGTCAGGGATCATCTGGCGCATTTTAAAACACCCCAGTGGGTAAGCTTTGTCGAAGAGCTCCCCAAGACCGCGACAGGTAAGGTGCAAAAGTTTGTCCTGCGTGAAAACAAGGCCGGTATCACCCGACAGTAACTTCATGCCAGAGCGTTTGGCCGGCACAGCGGTGGCCGGGTATAGCGCCGAATCCCACAGCGTCAGCAAGCCCGAAAGTAAAGAACCAACCACCTCGATCCCATGTAAACCCGCAGCGTCAGCAAGGCCGAATGTAGAGCGAACCCCGGTTCCAGAACCCCCCACGCACCATGGAAACCCGCAGCGTCAGCAAGGCCGCATGTAGAGCGAGCCTCGGTTCCAAAACTCCCCACGCACCATGGAAACCCGCAGCGTCAGCAAGGCCGAATCGAGAACAGCCCTCGCTAACGCGTCAGGTTTCCAGAAAATGGAGACCCATCAATCAACACAATTAAAACGGAACCGAAAACCAACACACCCCCAA
>CALKXD010000028.1 GCA_938003855.1 uncultured Granulosicoccaceae bacterium
CCCTGCTCAAACAACTTCCTTAAGGCAAGCATCTTACGTTTCATGCGTCCTTCTACCTGCGCTTCACGTGCTTCGAGCTCAGCGCCGGACAGGGTTTTAACCAGCGAACTCTGATCGGCCGGGTCATCCATAAACCCGGGGGCTTCGATAAACTGGAAAATACACTCGGGTTCGGTCACGGCGGCCAGACAGGTTACGATATCGTCGTTTTCCGAATTAATCGCAAAGCCGTTTTCATCAATGATCGGGATGCAAAGTACCGGGTTATAGCCATTGTCCAGCAACAACGACAACAAGCCGCTATTGATCTCGGCGGGCTTGCCGGAGTAGTCGCGCTTGATCAGAGTTTTGCCATTTTCGCGTACTCGAATTCCCTTGTTACGCCTGCCTTGTATCAGCTTGCCGTCGATGCCGGATAAGCCAACCGCATTAACCCCCCGCAACTGGCAACTTTCAACGATGCGCTTATTGCGCAGCCCGGAGTAACTCATGAGGATAGCGTCGATAGCATCTTCGTCGGAAAATACGCTGCTGTAACCGGATACCGAGGTAAGTACCTGCTTCTCCATACCCATCTTCGCTGCGACATCATCACGAAGCGCATTTGCACCATGAACAATAATGAAAGGCTTTTGCAACTCTGCGAGATCGGCAACAATACCTTCGATATTGATTCCCGCACCGCCGCCAATTTTAATAATGTACACGTCTTTGTCCTTTGCCTCGCAGAGGCTTTTTCATCAGATGCTGCTAGTACTGAAATTACTGATCGGTTGCCAGCCAGTTTCACCGGGGTACGGCTGGGAACAAATAATATCGACACCATTACGGGAGGTACGATGCATCTGAAAGTAATCGGGATCTTCGTTATAGGTGGATGACACCAGGCTGGATGTACCATCGGAGATGATAATATTCATCGCCCGCACGTAGGTGGTACGTTTGTTAATGATCGATACCGCTTTGTCCAGTGCAGCGAGCTTATCGCCCTTGTCCATACGACGGATGTAATTGTAGATTTTCTCCGCGCCAATGCGCCCTTCCGATTTGATCTTCACACCGCGCAGTTCACCGTTGAAAATGAATACAGTTTCCTCGTCGCTAAACGGCATGTTGTTTTCAATCACAATGCCTTCGTCGCGAAAGGCACTGCGGGCATGCACAAGCAGCAGGGTAGATTGACCAAACTGACTCAGATCGTCTTCCCAGACCGGATCGATACAATGGTAGTGTTGCCACCGCCTGTGGCTGTTGTCGTCAAGCGGCAGCCACGAGCAACCCCAACCGTGTCCCTGAAATTCACGACTGTCTTTTGAAAGTTGCGCAAAAGGTTTGAGGTGCCCGGCGATATCGAACGGAGTCTCTGACCGCACCAGTAGTATGCGACACATAATTCAGTTTTCTGCCTTGTGCTATACCGGGTGCAGGCCGGGGAATTCAAGCCCAAGTGTTTCATCAAAGCCATGCGCTATATTAAACGCCTGCACAGCCTGCCCCGCTGCACCCTTCATCAGGTTATCCAGCGCGCTTACCACCACCAGCCGATTACTGTGCTCGTCTATTTCAAAGCCGATATCGCAGTAGTTTCCGCCCGCCAGCAGTTTTGGTTCAGGGTAACGGTGAATACCGCTGCGCTCTTTAACAATGCGAATAAACGGCTCTGTGCCATAGGCACCACGGTAGAGTTTCCAGATGTCTTTTTCGGTCAGTTGCCGGTTGAGAAACACATGGCAGGTTGCCAGAATCCCGCGCACCATTTCTATAGAGGTGGCAGAGAAATGAATATTGTCGGCACCAAGCTCTTGCTGCATTTCACCGACATGGCGATGACCGGTTGGCTTGTAGGAGCGGACCGCACCACTGCGCTCGGGGTGATGACTGGCTTCACTGAAACGGTTACCGCCCTGACTGGAGCCGGCTTTTACCTCCACTACGGCCGAATCAACCAGCCCGGCTTCATACAGCGGATGCAAGGCCAGTATGGTTGCGGTTGCATTGCAACCGGCGCTGGCGATACGTCTGGCACCGACCATTTCCGCGCGATGCAATTCGGGTATGCCATAGACAAAGTCTGTCAGGCGTTCGGGGCAGGCGTGATCATCGCCGTACCATTTTTTATAGTGTTCGGGATCATTCAGGCGAAAATCGGCAGACAGGTCAATGAGGGTGCCGGCCAGTGCCTCGAATTGCTCTACCCGCTTCATCACATGGCCATGAGGCAGACCAAGGAACAACACATCGCAAGGCTCAAGCTCATCGATAGCCACAAATTTCAAACGGGTGAGTTTGCGTAGATTAGGGTGCACGCTGGTGACTAGCTTTCCTGCATGCCGCTCGGACGTGACCTGCACGATCTCTACCTGCGGGTGAAACAACAACACCCGAAGCAAATCACCACCGGCATAGCCGGAGCCACCGACAATCGAGACACGTATCATTTAGCCGCCTCGGCAATCGCGTATTCGACGATTTTGCCGGGTATATCAACACCGGTAGTATCGACGCTGTTTTTAAACTCCATGGTGTAGTTTACTTCATTCACCAGCAGCCCCGCGGGTGACTCGAACAGATCGACCGCAACCACACCGCCACCACAGGCCGCTGCCGCATTCAGGGATATTTCTGCGATTTCAGGGGTGATGTCACACTTGGTCGCCACAGCGCCACGCGCCGTATTGGTGATCCAATGCTCAGAGCTTCGATAGATAGCGGCAATGCATTCATCACCAATAACAAAGGTGCGGATGTCGCGGCCGGCTTTTTCGACGTAGTCCTGAATGTAGAAAATCGAGTGATGATAACTGCCCAGCACGGTTTTATGTTCTAGGATAGATTCAGCCGCATCGCGATCGTTTACCTTTGACAGCAGTCGTCCCCAGGAACCGACCGCCGGTTTTAATACCACCGGGTAGCCGAGTTCTTCGATCGCTTCAACCGCTGACTCTTCAGTGAAGGCGACGCGGCTGCGGGGTTGCGGTACGCTGTGCTCTGTCAGTGCGCAGGTGGTTAGCATTTTATCGCCGCACACGCGCGCAACATCGTGGGTATTGATGCACCGGATGCCGGCGCTTTCGAACAGCCGCAACGCGTGCAGGGCTCTGGAATGATTGATCGACCGTTCAAGCAGGATATCGACCTGCGGTGCCGAGTTGAAATCCATGATCAGCTTGCGATCATCGATCATCACCGGCTTGACACCAAAACGCTTGAAGGCATCAAGCAGCATTTTTTCATCTTTGCGGATTAGCGAATGCAGCAGCCCGATGGTGGGTGTGCCGGTACTCACTCGCCCCAGTCCTCCTCGGCTTCGGGTGCTTCACCAAGTTTTGCGGGTTCAAGTGATAGTACTTCAAGCTCACAACCGCAGTCATCGCAGGTCATTAATTCGCCAACGACGGTATCGTCAGCGGTCTCTACATCGGCATCACAAACAGGACAAGAGGCCATGGGGTTCTCCAGCAAAGTATCAATAAACGTGTGTGCCAATTCTGCACGCTGAGCGGGCCACTGTACACCCGATAATTCACGATCAGGTCACTGAACGTAGCCGATAAGATTATGCCGGGGATGTGTCCGGACGATCTGCGAGTGTCGCCCGGCGCTATCGGTTGCCCGGTCAGTCCAGACCGGGTTTCCAGCGCGGGATCGTCGGCAAAACCGGCTCAGGTAAATTCTGCGCGGCAGATTTTTTCGATCTCCGCCGGACGCTTCTCGTGAACAAGATTGTCACTCTCGAGCACCACATCCGACACCCGACGGCCGAACTGCTTCATTAACTGATCATCGTCTTCTGCAGCGGCAACCGGATAGACTGTGTCCTGGCAATAGGTGGCCACCTGATCTGCTTCGTTCAGTGTCGGCAACGGTGCTTCACCGCTGTCCCGGTGGGCACGCACGCGTTCGCGCAGCAAACGGCGCAGGCGTGTGACGCCACGATCAGACGTGACGCGATGCTCCAGCGCGTGCACCGCAATCGGTCGCTGCGACACCTGCACTTCGTAGTCTCCGGGCTGGCGCTGCCGTTCTTCATAACTGCGCCCACCGGTCTGACCGATAAAATCTATGCTGTCTTTACCGACAATGTCGGGGTTGTCCAGACCGGTGGGATCGAGATGTTCGCCAAAGTAACGCCAGCCGATAGTCAGCGTGTTGGTATTGTCAATTGGCACCATCCAGCGCAACATCGAGACGCGGTTGAACACTTTTTGCGAGTCGGCCTCCTCCCAGATCGCCCCGGTCTGGTTTCCGTTTGGCAGAATAGAATCGGTTGTTCGGGTCCATAGCATATCGCCGACACGGCGGGTCTGGACATTCATCATGCCCAGTGGTGTATCGCGGTAGTCAATCAGTTGCTCAACACCGGACGCCGCACCAAATTGCACGCCACTCGACAACGCATGCAGATGTATCACATGGATCGGGTCTTGAGTATTCTCGTATGCCTGTAGCCAATTGGCCGGCATACTGAGCGAAAACGTTTTTGAGTCATTACCCAGACACATGGTGTCGTAGATCGGAAAATCAGGCTTGAGCTCAGGCGGCCCCATATAGGCAAAGACAATTCCATCGTGCTCGTGCAACGGGTAGGCCCCCTGGATGACCTTATCGCGAACATGACTCCCCAGCGGCTCCGACGGAGCATCGATCAAGCGCCCGTCGATATCGAAGTGCCAGCCGTGGTAGCAGCACTTGATTCCGCAATCCATCACAATGCCATACTCAAGCGACGCACCGCGATGAGCACAGTGGCGATGCAGCAGCCCCAAACGCCCGGACTGATCACGGAATACCACCAGATCTTCACCGAGGATTCGTATCGGTACGGGAAGGTCGCCAATCTCATTGGACATAATGACCGGCTGCCAGTAGCGGCGCAGATATTCACCGCAGGCAGTGCCCGGCCCGACATGCGTAAGCTCGGGATCTTCAGCAGGCACATCACGCCGGTGGTAACCCGAGAACGGGATGAGTTTTTCTTCAGCCATGTGCTGAGGTCCTGATATAAACGTAGTCACATCATGCAATACGACACCGTCTAAAGCAAAGTCCGGCGCGCAGAGGCTGCGCGTTATAGAGCGTCATTCCCCCGGTCACACGCGAGCCGGGATCAAGCAAAAAAAACGCCCCGATCAACGGGGCGTTTTTTTACGGCTTATTGCCCGGGATAGACTTAGGAAAACCACCAGCGCTCGGCGATTCGCGAACCGTCCATCTGCCATGCGTTGCCAATGGTGCCGCTGTTCGCAAGCTTCTTGGAATGCGCATCCACGTAGTTTGCGTACATTGGCACAACGGTACCGCCTTCGGCAGAGCAAATTGCCTGCATTTCGTGATAAATGCTCTCGCGCTTACCGGTATCGAGCTCAGCGCGACCCAACAGCAACAGCTCCTGGAAGCGTACATTTTCCCAACCGGTATCGTTCCACGGCACACCGGACTCATACGCGGTAGAGAACATCCAGTCTTCGGTAGCACGGCCAGACCAGTAACAGGCGCACCATGGCTTCTTGAGCCAGACGTTCGACCAGTAACCATCATCAGGCTCTTGCGTCAGCTTGATTTCGATACCCGCCGCCTTGGCCGACGCCTGCAGCAACTGGCCAGCATCAACAGCCCCCGGGAATGCTGCATTGGCAGCAGAGAGGTCGACACTTAAGCCTTCCATACCCGCCTTTTTCAACAGTGCCTTGGCTTTCTCGGGGTCATACTCGGTCTGCGCCAGGTCTTTGTGGTAGTACTGGTTGGCCGGGCCGATCGGATGATCGTTGGCAATAGCACCATGTCCCTGCAGGATCTTGTCGACGAGCTCCTGACGATTAAACGCCAGTTTCAGCGCCTGACGGACTTCCAGGCTGTTATAGGGCTCGACGCCAGTCAGCATCGGAAAGGTAAAATGCTGGTTGCCGGTCACTTCAAAGATATTGATATTGGGGTTGCGCTTCATCAGCACTTCAGTTTTGAAATCAACCCGGTTAATCGCGTCGACCTGACCGGTCATCAGTGCATTCATGCGGGCACTGGAATCATTGATTGCGATCTGTTCAATGCTGTCGAAGAAACACGCGTCAGTCTTGTAGTGATTGTCGTACTTCTTAACAATAGTGCGAACACCTGGATCATGGTTTTCAACCATGTAGCCACCGGTACCAATGCCTTTGGCAATCGACTCTTCTATCGCATCAGCCGGGTGCATCAGTATGTGGTAATCAGACAACAGGAACGGAAAATCAGCGTTGCCGGCACTCAGGACCAGCTGAATCTGATGATCGTTCATCTTTTTCATTTCGGCGATAGACGAAACAATAGGCTTGGCAGCCGACTTAGCGTCTTCTGCGGTGTGCAGATTCAGTGAGGCGATTACGTCATCGGCGTTGAATGGCTTGCCGTTATGGAACGTGACACCTTTACGCAGGTTAAAGGTCCAGGTTTTAGCATCGGCACTGGGTTCCCAGCTTTCCGCCAGCTCGCCTTTCAGCTTGCCGTCAGCACCTACTTCGGTCAGACAGTCAAAGACGGTTCCGTGGCCCATCATGATCATAAAGCTGTCTGAATGGGTTCGACCATCCCAGCTGTCTGACGTATTTGCCCCGGCAATACCCATGCGCAATGTGCCACCCATCTTTGGTGCAGCAAATGCTGGAGTCATGCCGGTACCGGTTGCAGCAGCGACACCGGCTGCCACACCAGCACGCAGAAATCCGCGGCGATTTAATTCGTAAGTCATAGATAGGTATCCTCTGCTTGTCGATTTAAAGTTACTAGCCTGGAGTTCGCTCCAGTCTTGTTAATTGCCCCTGGCAGGGAGCTTCCCGAGTCACTTGCCATTACGTCAGATAATTATCAGCACAACACATAACGTTGCAGCCACGGGTGCTGATAAATTAAACCTCAACGATTGTCCATCCTGGCCATGGCAGCATCTCCTATATTATCCACACCCCGGTCAGCCAACACCCGGGTTAACCAGTCAGGGTCCATTTCCGGAACCGAACTTAACAACAAATCTGTGTACGGATGATGTGGCGGTGTAAACATCTCGCCCTTGGGACCGGCTTCCACCACCACGCCCTCTTTCATCACAACCACCTCATCGGCTATCGCCCGAACTGTGGCGAGATCGTGCGTTATAAACATAAACGCCAGTCCCAGTTCATCCTGTAGACGTGCAAGCAGGCGTAAAATTCCCTCGGCCACCAATTGATCCAGCGCCGAGGTTACTTCGTCACAGATGATAAATTCGGGTTCTGCAGCAAGCGCACGTGCAATACCGATACGCTGCTTCTGGCCACCCGACAGTTCAGGTGGTCTGCGCTGCATATACTGCGCGGGGTCGAGTTCTATCTGCTCTAGTAATTGCTCGACGCGTCGTTCTTTTTCGGCCCCTTTCAGGCCCATGTAGAATTCGACCGGACGACCGATGATATCTTTAATGCGGACACGCGGATTAAGCGCAGTATCGGCCATCTGGTAGATCATCTGCACTTGCCGCAATTGCTCTTTACTGCGCTGCTTATAACTTGCCGGCAGTGCCTGCCCGTTTGACAGTATCCGGCCTTTCTTCGGTGGCAACAGCCCCATAATACTGCGCGCTACAGTTGACTTACCGGACCCGGACTCGCCCACCACGGCTACCGTGCGCCCGCGGTGAATATTAAAACTGACCTGATGCAGTACATCGGCAGACTTGCCATACGCGGCGGTGATGTTGTCGACCCGGATCACCGGTGTTTCATCGGCCGGGGCCGGTGCTTTCTCGGTGCGTTCAAAGCTTCGCACTGCCCACAGTGACTTGGTGTAGTCTTCGGTCGGGTGCGACAGCATGGTTCGGGTATCAGCCTGTTCTACTTCGTCGCCTCGCAGCAGTACTTTTATATCATCAGCCATTTGTGCCACTACGGCTAAATCGTGCGTTATATAGATTGCCGCCGTGCCAAACTGCTCGACGATATCGCGGATTGATGCCAACACTTCTATCTGCGTGGTCACATCAAGCGCGGTGGTGGGTTCGTCAAAAATAATCAGATCGGGCCGGCAGGACATCGCCATCGCCGTCATCGCTCTTTGCAACTGACCCCCTGATACCTGATGCGGGTATCGAAAACCGATTTGATCGGGGTCCGGCAGGCGCAGGCGGCGGTAGAGTTCCATGCCATCTGCTTCACTTTCGGCTTTAGTCATCACACCGTGGTAAACAGGCGCCTCAGTGTGCTGACTTAATATTTTATGCGCCGGGTTAAACGACGCGGCGGCAGATTGCGCCACATAGGCGATCCGCTTGCCCAGTAATGACCGACGCTGGCCGCGTGTCAGCGTTAATAAGTTAACCCCGCCAAACTCCACCGTACCGCTACTGATTCGGCAACCATCACGGGTGAACCCCATTGCGGCCAGACCCAGCGTCGACTTCCCAGCCCCGCTCTCGCCGATCAGTCCGAGTACGCGGCCCGGGTAGAGATCGAGATCGACGCCGTTGATAATCGGCAGCCATTCTTCGTCGGCACGTCCTTCGATATGAAGATTACGGATCTTTACCAGCGGCTTGCTCATCGGACTGCCCCGCTACCGGTCGAATTTACCAGGCTGTTATGACCTGCCGACAGCTTGCTGTAGATGATCATTCTTTCAGCCCCGAGGTGTTCTGCAGCATCCAGTCGACCACAAAATTCACCGCAACAGTCAGCAGCGCAATTGCACCTGCGGCCATCAGCGGCAGCGCAGCCGTTAACGGATCGTAGGCGGCAAAGTTAATGAACTGGGAAAGATCGCGGACCATCGTGCCCCAATCTGCCAGTGGCGGCTGAATGCCTATACCTAAGAAACTCAGAGATGCGATAGTCAGAAACACAAAGCAGAAACGCAGACCGAATTCCGCCAGCAACGGTGCTACGGCGTTGGGCAATATTTCGCGGAAAACAATATGGATTAAGGTTTCACCGCGCACTTTGGCGGCTTCGATGTAGTCCATCACGACAATGTTCAACCCCACCGCCCGCGCCAGACGGAATACTCTGGTGGAATCGAGAACCGCAATAATAAATATCATGAACCAGGTCAGTGAAATGCCGGATCGATACGACCACTCAGAGGCGATGGTCATCAGCAGCAGTGCAAAAATCAGCTGCGGAATTGCCATCAGAACATCAATAGAACGTGAGAACAGCTGATCTATCCAGCCACCCAGCGTTGCCGCCAGAAAGCCAAGCGTCACGCCAAGTATGAAAGACAGCACAGTAGTCAGAAACGCAATACCCACAGTATTGCGCGCGCCATAGATAAGACGCGACGTGATGTCACGACCAATCTGGTCAGTACCGAGAAAATGATCAGGATCACCGCCAAGCTCTGCATCACCACCGGGCAGAACATTTATTTTTTCGAATATTTCTGCCTCGCCGAACGGGGCGATAACCGGCGCCCCGACCGCCACCACAATATAGGCAAGAATGATCATGATGCCGAATGCAGCCGTCAGCGGCGCCTGCCGCATTGGCTTAGCGATAAACTCAGGCATGGTGCGTCGCAGTAATTCCCTGAACACCCAGGACGCCGCCATGGCCACCGCAATCACTATAGCAATCCAGTACGCCCATTTGAGCAACCGCACTTCATTGGCGGCCTGCCACCAGCCACTCAGACCGCCCTCGCTTAACACCGGCAGCGATATAGCCACCACGTACAGCACAACGGCAATCAGTGAACCACGGAGCAATGAACCGATCATTTCGGGTGTCTTAAGCGGGGGTTGGAAATAATAGACATGATGTCAGCCAGCAGATTCAGCAGCACGTAGGCCGCGGCAAAAATCAGACAGCAGGCCTGCACCAGAGGCATGTCTCTGATTTTTACGCTGTCGACAAACAACTGACCGACACCGGGGTAGACAAAGACCACCTCAACAATGACCACCCCCGTTACCAGGTAGGCCAGATTGAGCGCAATCACATTGATGATCGGGGCCAGTGCATTAGGCAGCGCATGAAACAGGATCACACGCAGTGGCGAAAGCCCTTTCAGGCGAGCCATTTCAATGTAGGGAGACGCCAGCAGATTGATGATCGCCGCTCGGGTCATGCGCATCATGTGGGCGGTAACCACCAGCGTCAGCACCAGCGCCGGCAGCAGTGTGGCCTTCAAGCGTTCGGCAAAATCCATCGTCTCGTAGATGTTCGACAGAGATGGCAACAGTGGATTCAATACCGCCAGAAACAAAATAAGGATGTAGGCGACGAAAAATTCGGGACTGGAGATCGATGTGAGCGTAAACACGTTGGCAACCCGATCGAAGATCGAGTTGCGGTACAGCGCCGCCAGAATGCCAATCGCCAGTGACACCGGTACAGCAATACAAGCCGCCACCGCGGCCAGAAACAAGGTATTCATGAAACGCGGCGCTAGCTGGTCGGCCACGGTAATCTGATGTGTGTTTGTTGAGGTGCCGAAATTAGTCGCGAAATTGAGGCGGGCGAAGCTTACGCCGAAATCCCCCTGCAGGGCGCTGGTCAGCCAGCTGAAGTAGCGCTGCACGACCGGCTTGTCGAGCCCGAGCTGCTCGCGAATGGCAGCGACTGATTCGGGGGTTGCCCCCTGGCCGAGAATTGCCTCTGCAAAATCTCCGGGCAGCATCTCCACTGCACAGAAAATAACCAGAGAAACCACCACCAGTGTCAGGGCTCCAAGACCCAGGCGCTGTAAAATTATTGCCGAAACTGACCGCAACCAATCCTCGCTTGCCAAATCGCTTTTTTCGATACCCCTAGGATAACATCTGGCGAGACAGATTTATGCAAATCGGCGACACCGAATCGCGTTTTGATTATTCCTTTAATACTCAAGCACTTAACTATGTCATTCGACTGTCAAATTGCCTTTCCGCAACAATCGAACGCGGCAATCGGGGGGTTGTGCTCACGCCGCGACAGCACGGCGGCGGCGTCAGGCGCGGTTATTCCAACGCATCAGCGCTGCCAGCATAAAACAGAACGACACCAGACTGGCCAGCATGCGCAGGTGGTTCCACTGCGTCCAGCGAGTAGAGTAGTCACTCCAGATCTGCGCGGCACCATCGGCACTTGCTGACTCCGCCGCAAGACCGGTATTCCACGGCACGTGACCCTGCATGGTGATGCCAATATTCACCAGCACCGCCAACAGTGCAATGGCGATCAACAGCGCCAGCCACCAGCGACGCGCCGTTAACACAAAGATAAGTGACACAAACTGAAACGCCACAACACCAAAGAATATCGTCGCAAACCATCCACTGCGAATATTCGCGTTGATAGACTGCATGGCGGTGATTGCGTGCCCGGGGTCGATCAGGTCCAGGCTCTGCATAATCGTGAACGACCAGGTGTAGAAAAATCCGGCGTTAAGTCCAATCAATACGGTGGCAATAAACGTGGTAACAAAACCGACTGTTTTCATTGGTGTGTGATCATCCCTGTTTTCGCAGCAGACCTGAACTTTACCTCAAAACCTTCAGCTGCCACCTGCCTACCCTTGCAACGGCAAGCCCGTCACTGATAAGCGACCGCCGATGACCGAAAGTATCGCACTTTCGAATCAAGCAACATTCAGGCAGTATCAGGGTATCTTTGTGGAATGTTGTTTATGGACCTTAACTACTCAGCCGAAGACTTGTCGTTTCGCGACGACGTAAAGCAATTTATCCGTGAGCGCGTACCACAGCGGATAAAAGACACCGTGCAGTCGGGTCGGCATCTGTCAAAAGCCGATATGCAGCACTACCACGACCTGCTCAACGAGCGGGGCTGGCTGGCGCAAAGCTGGCCGGCAGAATACGGTGGCTGCGAATGGAGTGCCGTGCAAAAGCACATCTTTGAAGAAGAGTCAGCCTCCGCCGGCTGCCCGCGCATCATACCTTTCGGCGTCAATATGCTTGGCCCGGTGCTGCTGAAGTTTGGCGATGAAGCACAGCGCCGTCATTACCTGCCACGGATACTCGACGGCACGGACTGGTGGTGCCAGGGCTATTCAGAGCCCGGTGCCGGCTCTGATCTAGCGTCATTAAAAACCCGTGCGGTACGTGACGGCAATCGCTACATCGTCAATGGCCAGAAAACCTGGACCACCTTCGGCCAGCACGCCGACTGGATATTCTGCCTGGTCAGAACCGGCACCGAGGGCAAACCACAACAGGGCATTTCGTTTTTACTGATCGACATGAAAACGCCGGGTATAGAAGTCCGGCCAATCAAACTGCTCGACGGCACCACCGAAGTTAACGAGGTATTTTTCGACAACGTCGAAGTCCCGCCCGAAAACCTGGTCGGTGAAGAAAACATGGGCTGGACCTACGCAAAATACCTGCTCACCCACGAGCGCACAGGCATCGCCGGCGTCGGCTTTGCGATCAACTACCTCAACCGTTTAAAAACGATTGCCAGCGAGCAGTACAGCAACGGCAAACCACTGCTCGACGACCCGCTGTTTGCAGCGCGGGTGGCCAATGTGGAAATTGATCTGGAAGCAATGAAAACCACCAACCTGCGCGTTGTCGCCAGTGCCAGCGCCAATGCGGCGCCGGGGCCGGAAAGCTCAATGCTGAAGATCAAAGGCACAGTGATTCGACAGGAAATTAACGACCTGATGCGCCGCGCTCTAGGGCCCGACGCCCTGCCCTATATAGAAGACTACTTCGAGCCCGACTTCAACGGCGAACTACCAGTACCGGAATACGCCATGCCAATAGCCTCGCACCATTTCAACGAACGCAAGATCTCGATCTATGGCGGCTCCAACGAAATACAACGCGGCATCATCAGCAAAATGATTCTAGGGCTCTAGACAGAATTATACATCGGGCAATCCGATGAAATAACTCCAGCCAAACCGCCAGACTATGTTAACCGTGATGTTGCACAACACGGTTAACATAGTCGCAGATAGGATTGCCGGTTACCAGTCAGTCAACAGAGGCGCGTTTCTGCGCATGCTCAAGTGCCAGTTGGCTATACCAGTGACCGCTATCCTTAATGGTGCGCACCTGTGTATTATAATCAACATGCACCAGACCAAAACGCATGCTGTAACCTTCGGCCCATTCAAAGTTATCCATCAGGCTCCAGGCAAAATAGCCTTTCACTGGAATACCCTGCCCGATCACCTCTGCCACCGCACCCAGGTGTGAGGCAAAGTATTCAGTGCGCCGGTGATCGCTGACCACACCATCGACCGGTTCGTCGTTATAGCAGGCGCCGTTCTCGGTGATATAGCACGGTGGTAATTGATACCCGGCATAGAGCTTCAGCAGCAAATCACTGAACGCCTCCGGGGCGATCTCCCAGCCGATGTCGGTCACTGGTGTGGTATCGGCAATGGGCGCTGGAATATTGGATGGATACTCCGATTGCGGATCGGCCAGAACCCGTGCGGGGGTGTAGTAGTTCAGCCCCCAGAAATCCAGCGGCTGATAAATAGTCGCCATATCGTCCTGCCAGTTGTGCGGCAGACGATCCCCCAGCGCCTCCAGAAATTGCGCCGGATATTGTCCTTTAAATAACGGATCAAGAAATATTCTATTGTGAAACTCATAGCCCCGTTCGGCGGCTTTGCGGTCTTCCTCGTCATTGGTTGCCGGATACACAGAATGAACATTAAGCACGATGCCGGTATCAAGTTGCGGTCGCTCAGCCTTGATCGCCTGCACCGCCAGACCGTGACCCAGGTGCTGCATATGCACGGTAGCAAGTGTCGCATCCATGGACGTTTCACCCGGTGCATGCACACCGTATAGATAGCTGAGTATCGATGAGCACCAGGGTTCGTTAAAGGTCGTTATAGAGGCAAGGCGATCACCCAAGTGCCTGGCAATTACCTGCGCGTACTCAGCAAAGGCATGCGCCGTGTAAGTATCAGTCCAGCCACCGTGGCCCTGCAGCTGCATTGGCAAATCCCAGTGGTACAGGGTTGCCACCGGTTTCAGGCCACGCTGCAGACAACCGTCAACCAGCTTATCGTAGAACTCAAGACCCTTGGCGTTAACCGAGCCACGCCCGTCAGGGATGACACGCGGCCAGGCTATCGAGAAGCGGTACGCGTCCTGATGCATGGCTTTTATCAGATCGAGATCAGCTTCCCAGCGATGATAATGATCACAGGCAATATCGCCGGTGTCCCGGTTGTGTACACGCCCGGGTATGCGACAGAACGCATCCCAGATCGAAGGCTTGCGACCGTCTTCGTCGTGCGCGCCTTCGATCTGGAAAGACGCTGTTGCCACGCCAAACAGGAAATCCTTCGGGAATGGTCCGGGATGGGCAATCTGCGGTTTATTCATTGACAACAACCTGCGTGGCGGGAAAGAACGACGGCATAGCTTACCAGTTCAGATCACACCACCACAGCCTGTTGCCCCTGCAAATCGGGTACAGCGCTGATCTGACAATCTACGGTCAGCAGAACCGCACGACCTGTGCGCCAGTTGGCAGGGGTATCGCAGCGTGCAAATTCGCCTGCCGTCTATTGCGTCAGTTATCATCGCTGGATTAACGCCTACCGTTAGCCGCTCCTACCACAGCGTTGACCCGGCGGCACTGCCCCGACGCCGTCTACGGCCAGAGTGCCGATGCGATCCGTTGGCAGACGCATCGCGGTCCGGGTGCACATGCGGTCTAGTCTGTCACGCTTCGCGTGCTGCTTTCCCCGGCTTCAGCCGACCGCCTGCCGGGTCGCTGCAAAACACACTTTGTTTACATTTTCAAACAGCCCAATGGCGCAAATGTTGAGCCACCGAAACGATCCTATAAGCGACTTGCCGGACGTATCGACAAGCGTGCAGCTTTGGTAAGGCCGTAATGAAAATCTGTAGACCGATGTTGCAAGTACTGTTGTTGCTTTGCTGTTTTTCTTCCATAGTCAGCGCCGATTTCCGCCGGCCAGACCACTCAGGCCGCGATACCGTAGCGCTTGATTTTGGCATTGCAACAGGGCTGCTGACGGCCTGGGGTATAGCGCGTTGGGACTGGCTTCAGCATCGCCCGCAATTTAAGCGCGAGGGATGGTTCGAAAAAGACTCGCACGCCGGCGGTGCCGACAAAACCGGACATTTTTACATGTCGTATGTGTTGTCCGACTTACTGCTTTGGGACTTCCGGCGCGCCGGCGTCGCACATCCGGAGCGTACCGCCGCACTGACCGCACTGGCTGCGATGACGGTACTGGAGATCGGTGATGCAACGTCTTCAAAGTACGGTTTTTCACCCGAAGATTTCATTGCCGATGCAGGCGGTGTACTGGCCTCCTGGTGGCTGGCAAAGAACCCCGCATGGGACGACCTCATTGACATCCGCATGGAATACTGGCCTTCCGACGGCTTCAATCTGGCAGAAGATGCCGCCTCGGACTACAGCGGCATGAAGCACCTGGTGGCGTTTCGCGGTGACGCTGTGCAACGCCTTAAGCATACCCCGCTTAGATGGCTTGAGCTGCAGGCGGGCTACTATACACGCGGGTTTCGAAGCTACGATAAACCACTCGACAACGGGCCGGAGCGACATCTGTTTCTCGGCCTTGGTCTGAGCCTGCCCACACTGCTGGAATCAAACAAAATAGCACGCACAGTAGCCCGCTATCTGCAAACCCCGTATTTGCACGGCAACGTCAGCTGGAATTTTGACCGGTAACCCGGTGCCCACCTAGCGGATCGCGCTGCTATCGATAGCTGCCCGGGTGCCTGCACCGCTTGTTGCGCTTTTCAGTGAGCAACACCGGCCGCCTGACAGCGCATGATCTAACCCGGACACCGGCATTGCCCGCCATATACGACAGACGTGATTTGCACTACGATGCGTCAGTCGCTCCGGAGCTATGCACATTTCCACCAACAGTCCCCTCACGCCATTTATCCAGTCCGCTGGCAGAACGTCAAACAGCAGACTCGGAGTGATGCTGATGCTGGGCGGCATGTTCATGTTTTCCGCCGTAGACACCCTGGCAAAATTCCTCACCGGTACATTGCATCCGGTACAAATAATCTGGTTCAGGCAACTCGGCCTGCTGGCAGGCATGCTGATTCTGCTGGCAATCCACGGTGGATCAATTCTTCGTACCTCACGGCTGGGCTTGCAATTGTGTCGCGGCGTGCTGGTGATCGGCTCCGCCCTTCTATTTGTCTTCGCGCTGCGCTACGTTGCGCTGGCAGATGCCGTGGCGGCAAGCTTCGTTGCACCGTTTATGCTCACCATCATGGGGGCGCTGGTTCTGGGTGAAAAGATCGGCGTGTATCGCTGGAGCGCGGTTGCCGTCGGCTTTATCGGTGCACTAATTATTATTCGGCCCGGCATGGGCGTGATCCATCCAGCGGTAATGCTGGTGGTCGCCGCCACTGTTTTGTATTCTGCACGGCAAATACTGGGGCGCATGCTCTCCGCCACCGACAGAACCGCAACCACAATTGCCTACACCGCAATTACCGGCAGCGCACTGATCTCGATCCCGCTGCCGTTTGTCTGGCAATCACCGGAGTCCGGCACCCAGTTGCTACTGCTTTTTTCGATGGCCGCACTGGCGGGTGCCGGCGAGATTATGGTGATAAAAGCACTCGAGGTCACCGAAGCGGTGGTGATCGCCCCGATTCACTACACACTGATTATCTGGGGCACCCTCTATGGTTACCTGGTGTTCGACCAGCTCCCCGACGGGTGGACCGTGCTCGGCACTGTTATTATAGTGGTGGCCGGTCTGTTTACGGTGTGGCGCAGCGAGAAAAAAGCAGCGGCACAACGCGACGCACCAACTCACTCGACCTGACATTCAGACCACCCGGCCCGTCAACCCGGCTTACAGGAGCACTTACTCAATGCTTAACATCAGTATCGGTTCAGTCGTATTGCTTGTCGCCTTAAGCGGCTGTGCCAGTAACCCTCTGGTGACTGAAGCCACCCCCGAAACCGCGCCGGCAAGTGCTGCCGCACCAAAAGTAAAACCAGACATCGACTACTCCAACGAAACACCCGACTGTCTCACTGCCGGGCAACGCATTGCAGAGAATGTTGTCGTTGGCATGACACGGCAGGACGTCAGCCGACTGGTTGGCAACCCGGCATGGAAACTTCCGGGGTCATGGTGGTGGTCTGCATCCTTCGACAAAGACGGCAAACCAGTGGTGTTTTTCAACGGGCTTGCAAGTGCGCAGAAGCAGCGGGTGACAAGCGTCAGTGCCGACACCAGCGCGTGCTAACCCGGATATTATATAACGGTTCACCGCGCAGACTCTGCACAGGGAAAAACGCTGACAAGGCACGGTCCAGCCGGGTCACTTATAACAATTGAGTAACGGTGACACGATTACAGAAAATGCTCTGATCGCCCATCGTCTCCTTAACGGTCATTGGCCTGCGCTGAATTTACCACCTATCGCTCTTTGATATCCCATGTGCCTAACCATCAAATGGCACAGCGCAGCAGAGTTCGGTTCAATGCTGACCGCGTTGCTTTTAACCCACTACTATATTTATCAAACTTAAGCGCCATCAGATGAAACACATGATCAACGGCCACCGTACCAACCCTGCAGGCTAACAAGTGACGCCGGCAAACTACCACCTGGGTCTGCCCGCCTGGGCATTCCCTGGCTGGACAGGACGTTACTTCAATAGCACGCCATCGACGCTGGCCAGCTATGCCAGCGTGTTTAATACCGTTGAAGGAAACACCACGTTTTATCATATCCCTGATGTTGCTACCGTGGATAACTGGCGGCAATCAGTCATCAACGAGCCTTTCAAGTTTTGTTTCAAACTTCCGCGCACCGTCACCCATCAGGCTACCCCGAATCTGCACGATCTCGACTTGTTCCTCAACCGCATCGAACCGCTGGGCAAACACCTGGGACCTTTTCTGCTGCAATTTCCCGCCACCGTAGGGCCCGCGCAACTGCCACTGTTGCATTCACTGATCGCACGCCTGCCACAACACTACCGGTACACACTCGAAGTCAGACACGACGACTTTTTCAACCAGCCGCAATTGCTGGAACCGCTGATCGAGCGCTATCAACTGGGGCGAGTGATAATGGATACCCGGCCGGTGTTCCGCGGCAATCGACACCACCCCGAAGTCACCGCAGCTCTGCACGATAAACCCGATCTGCCAGTACTGAGCCAGGTCTACAACGGGCTGGTGTTTGTGCGCCTGCTGCTACACCCTGACCTCACCAGCAACAACGCCTACCTGGATCAATGGACCGGCCGGATCGCCCAGGCATTAAATGCCGGCTGCGAATGCCACATGATGATCCACTGCCCCAATAACCAGCATTGCCCGGCGCTGGCGCTAGACTTCCACCGGCGCCTGCAACAGCGCACGCTGTCAGAGCCACTGGCACCACTGCCCGGCTGGCCGGTACCACAGCAGCACGATTTACTCTAGCGATTGATCTTACCGCCCGCCTCAGCACACACCAACGCCCGTTGCCGCACTGAGTCGCTCCACTGGCGGCAACAAAGAATCACCGAGGCCCCACCCGGTAAATCGCCACTAAACGCTGTAACCGGCAATCAGTGTCACGTATATTGGATGCTTCCCGCGCCTGAGCATCGCCACTTGCACTCCGTTTTTTACACCCTACCGCAGACTGCAGATGCTCGATCTGCCGGTGGTCAGAATGCTGATCGCCATTGCCCACAACCGGACGAGCCACCGGAGTGACCAAATCAGGCAACCCCCACAACCCCGTCGCAGGCATCCTTTGGATGCTTGCCGCCTGCTGCTTTATAGCCGGTATCTCGGTACTGGCACGCTATGCGGCCAAGGCCGGTGTGCCGCCCATGCAGATAGTCTTCCTGCGGATATTCTTTGCGCTGGTAACTATGCTGCCACTGCTTGCCTGGCGCGGTCACTCCATGATACAGACCAGCAACTGGCCACTGTATTTTGTTCGCGTGTGCACCGGTCTGACGGCGATGGTTACCTGGTTTATCGCCATTGCCCTCGAACCGGTCGGCAAGATAACTGCAATCAGCTTTATGGCCCCGGTGTTTGCCACCGTGCTGGCCGTGCTACTGCTGGGTGAAGTGGTCCATAGGCGACGCTGGATAGCTACCTTCGTCGGTCTCATCGGTGCGCTGGTGGTACTGCGACCGGGCATTCTCGAATTGACCCCCGGTGTGATGCTCGCCCTGGTATCCGCATTATTCATGGGCTTATCCACCACATTAATCAAACGACTCACCGCCAACGACGACCCGGACCGGATTGTGTTTATCACCACCGCGCTTATGACACCCCCCATGCTGATACCCGCGCTATGGGTGTGGCAATGGCCCGAACCCGGCGTATGGCTGGCACTGCTGGCACTCGGGCCAGTCGCGACACTGGGCCACGTATTTCTGGCTCGAGCCTATGCGGCGGCGGATGCCTCACTGGTCGCCAGTCTCGATTTTGCACGGCTGCCATTCGCCGTCTTTTTCGGCTACGCACTTTTTGCAGAGACAATCGATATGTGGACCTGGATCGGCGCAGGCCTGATCTCACTTGCTGGCGTCTATATCGCACACCGTGAGAGCACCCTCCGGCACCGGAAAAAAGCCACATGAACAGACTATTCGGCAGCACAGCCGCCCCGGACAACCAATGAGACTGATCTGTTGAAAAAAATGCCAGCTGCGTGCGCGCCCTATTTATTCGGGATAATTTTATCCGGGATCATGTCACTGGTGGTGTCGGGTGTCTCTACCTTTAAAATGATCGGTGCGGCTGATCATTTTGTGCAAAGCTGGCTGTCGGCGTGGCAAACTTCATGGCCAGTCGCTCTGACCGTAGTACTGGTGGTCGGCCCATCAGTCCGCTGGTTTGTATCACAGGTAGTGAAAGCACCCGACAAACACTCATAACCTTTGCAAACGAACAAACTTGTTACTGGTATCAAAAACTATTTCAAACCGCCCCTGCACCCCCGAGTGACTGACAAAACGCGTTAATCGAGAAGCCGGAAACTCCAGCGTGCGACCGTCGTCAGCAACCGCCAAAACGGTTTTGCCAACCCCCTTATAATAGCGCTGGTATTCCTGTGGTGAAATATCCAGTGAAAAGATCAAACTTGGCATAGGCATCAACAATAGAACACCCCGGTCGCTCAGGCAAGTCGCGCTACATTACGCGTTCCACGACTCAATATTCCGGGTATCCTGCATTGCCGGTGCAGAGCATTATTAATAGTATTTACCGGGTGTAACTTTCTTTCAGCGGAGCCCCACTCTTGATAGCAAAAGAAGTCGTCGCGTCCTTCTGGCGTGCCATGCAAAGCAATGACTTTGAACTCGCAAGCCAGTGGCTTACAGAGGATTTTGAGAACCACGCACCGCAAACTGACGAGGTAATAATCGGGCGGGCAAACTTCGCAGCAGTCAACTCCCACTACCCGTGCGCCGGACTCTGGCAATTCAACCTGTTGTCAATCGTCGCAGAAGGCAACCAGGTAGTCACCGAAGTGGCTATCACCGATGGTACCGCTAAAGCAGTCGCCATTACCTTTCATACGGTAAAAGATAACCTGATACACCGCCAGAAGGAATACTGGCCCGACAACTACCCGCCCCCATCATGGCGGTCACCGTGGGTGACTATTAAACAGAAAACCTGATACACATAACAAACGTGACAGACTAAGGATTGCATTCAGTGAGCAAGGGCTTTTTTGCGCGTATCAGAGCAGCACCGGAATCATCGTGTTAGAGACCGACCCCCGGACAAACGCACGGGTACTTTTCCGGGGCCTGCGGCGGTTGGGCCCACCGGTTCATCATTTATCGACTCTGGTATTTGGTAGACAGCCAGAGGCATCCCGATAGAGTGACGCTACCAATAAAAGAATGTCCTACCGGCATACCATTGAAAGCGGACCGACACGACAACCCAACATTTGCAATCTACTTAATCAAAACAAGGATGCCAACAACACCACCGGCACCAGTGGCCAGTACTCGCAATGCCTGACATTTACTGATCAATTTTTGTGTGGAACACAAAGACACACCGCACGGCACTAGTTTTTGCCACATAGTACTTTGATATGCAACCCACTGATTCCAGTATATTTTCAAACCATTTATCAGCAGGCTTCTTATATAGGCCAACCCTCCCGATAGCTGATACCGTGTTCTTTTAAATTACTTTTCACATTTTTCGATCCACTCTTGATCAACAGCCAGACAGATG
>CALKXD010000029.1 GCA_938003855.1 uncultured Granulosicoccaceae bacterium
ATAAAGCACGTATTCCGCAGAAACCAGTGATATTTACACCCAAATCCTCCTTGATATCCCAGCCCGGAACAGCCATCAAACGATCTGAACCGAAGCGCCTGAAAAGTACACCGCAGCTGAGAAATTCCATTAGTCTGTCTGGTATCACCGGCACACAGAGACGAGAAGCACTGAGAGTAAGGCTATGCCGACTAGAAAGACAATAACAGCGAGTGACATTGGCGCATGCGGGTACTGTCCGTACAAACGGTATTTGCAGATAAATAAGGGGATCGGGGAGAAAACAGCCATACAGCTCAAACATGGCAATACCGCCCACACGGCGTACAACCGGCGATTCAGAGCTCCGGCACTAACACGATGGATCTTCATAGTAATTTTGCTACTGTTGCTCTGGTGGATCTGGTCATGACCGGCCAATCTGCGATGGTGTTATCCCTGATCATCATCGCTGCAATCCTATATTTACTGGTCATGGAACGACGCAACAGAAGCAAGCAAACTGCGATTTACGTGGACCACAATCGCAATAATACGGTCTTCTACTCCACACGCTATGCCATCTCTGCAAAACCGGATGCCATTACGGGCCCGACGACGATCGAAGAAATGAAAAGTCGGCGCCGCGGTATCTATGCCAGTGATCGTGCACAAATGATCGCCACGGCGCTTGCTGTCCGATCCACCTACCCGATCACACGGGGGATTTTAGTGACAACAGAAAAACGATACGACGTCTCACTGGCTGGAACCGATGAGGCGCTATTCGAGCAATTAACAGACGAGTACGCGCAGGCCACATTAATCGCCAATGGTATCGCCCCGACCGCCAATCCTTCCCCTGGAAAATGCCGCGTCTGCGAATACCAGACACTCTGTGAATATCGAGCCTGAAGGGCAGAATGCGCATCCCCTATTCCCCCGCCAGATAGTGAGTATTGGCAGCCTCGAGAATGAAGTCGACTGCTTTTTGTGCCTCAGAAGACGCCCGCACAATCGCCTTCTTATCAGCCTGCATGATAGTCACATAGTGCTTTACATAGGACAGGTGATTCTCCGGCATTACCGACTCAATACCGAGGTGGGCACACAGGATCATACTACCGATTTCAGCCACGAGTTCCTCAAAGGCATATTCTGCAGTGTCTTCTTCGGTACTGACGAGTCGGTTCAGTCGGCTTCCGTGACCGGTCCAATGTACCAGTTCATGGGCCAGTACCGATTCATACGCGTATTGGTCGGTGAAGTCCTCAATATTGGGCATTCGGATGACATCGAGTACCGGGTAAAAACCAGCTTTGGAATCCCCATGGATGATTTCGGCTCCCACAGCTTTTAGGTAATCATAGACCTCGGACACCGGTATCGTCTGCACATGTTGTCTGGACTGATAATCATCCGGCAGGTTTTCTATCTGCTCCAGGTTAAAAACGGTGTAGTTGCGAATCATCGGAATGACCCGCTCCTGGCCGTTAGCCTCCGGCGATTCAATCGTGAGCGGTTTGAACTTAACAATTCTCGAGCCCTTCTGTCCCTTCAGCACATTAGCCCCCACAGACTTGGCCTGGTTATAGGTCATCCAGTAAGGACTGCTGAACCCGGATTTCAAGGACGTGATGTTGAGTAACAGGTGGTTGGTCCCCCGATAGGGCTCACCGGTATTTCGACGCGGCAGTGCGATTGTTGGTCCGGAGGTATGCCATTTTCTGCGCCAGGGCAATACATCACCATCGATATTATCTAAAACAAAATTAGTAATTTCTGTGTGAATATCTCTTTTCATCATCAGGCTCCAATTTACGAATGGAGCAAAAGAAAAGACATTGCCTGGACGCGTTAGACAATGACGCGAAGCGCCTCCGGCCTGCATTGTCGTCTCGCGACGGTGATGTACCGTTGGGCGTATTCGTGTGAGCCGCCGTAGTGAGATCACTAGTGCCCGGACAGTTACCCACGCGACAGACAGTCAACCCACACCACCAGTCACAGAGACCCGTGTCCCGACAGAGAGCGGACCACAGGTACGCCGAGCCCGTTACGCCCCCCACCTGCCTGATGTCTCTCAGCGGTTGGAGCTACTTTGGCAGAGCCTGAAATCCCGGGATGAGCGATTCGGGACTGGCACCGCCCGTCGTCGGGAAATCCAGAGGAAAACAGCGCCGGAATACATATGGCAGGCAGGTGACGGCTGGCGTGTCCACCATCGTTTTGATTTCCATAAACATATTTACCAGCGACCACACCATTGGCAGTGCTTAACTAATCACTGCAACCTTACTGTCGATCACCGCGTACACACCCCGCTCGACCAGACAACCCCGAACGTATTGCCCCAGTCTCAAATCCACACCATCCACACGGCTGATCACCAGTTTCACGGGACGCCCTCCAGATCGCCGAGCGTCATCCCGCGTAATTAGCCCCAGCCACCGGACCTGTTGGGGGAGACCATCGTTGGTTTTAACCCCAACCGTCTCATCTTCGGTATGGTCTTCCAGCCTGATATTTCGGTAATTTTGTTTGCGAAAAAGCGTATGCATACCTTATACTGTACAAATACACAGTATATTCTTTCTCGTCGACTCAAGCTACAACTTCGAGGGAAATCCGAGCGAGAGTTAATTCATTCGCCGACATGCCCATGGCTCAATACGCCCGCAACCTGACGCTTGCTCCGCACCACTGTGCTCGGCACTCCATTATGGGCGGCCATGTCTCAGGGTCAACTTGGCAGACAAATTTCACCGTCAGCCTTGAATCCTTCAAATAGCCTGCAGACACGTTTCTGTGAGTCGCCGTAATGACTAAAGTACTCAACAAGTAAGCGAGCATCCATCCCGGCTTTATGCATATCCTTTTGTCTTCGTGTCCAGACGTTGATACACGTATCTGCGTAAGTAAACAGACACTCAGAATTAA
>CALKXD010000030.1 GCA_938003855.1 uncultured Granulosicoccaceae bacterium
CAAGAGGCGACACCGGCCCAAACGAAACCCACCTAAGACCAAAAACAGAGTCACGATGCCCCGAACACAGTCACAAGCTAGTGCCCATCCAGAAACAAGCGCTACTGCGTACCACTCAGGCACGCAATCTTTTGCCCACCACAGGTAGTTACTTAAGAACAACTAAGCGCCTACATGGGGTAGGCAAAATCTCACGCACCTGAATGATCCTCGCGACCTCCTGTTTCTGGATAGGCACTAGCTATCCAGTGCCGGTGAGCGGCTGATCAGTTCTTTCATGATTTCTGATGTGCCGCCATAGATGCGCTGAACACGAGAATCAGCGTAGCGTTTCGCAATAGAGTATTCCCACATGTAGCCGTACCCGCCGTGCAGCTGTACGCAGGCGTCGACGACCTTATCCTGCATTTCTGTCAGCCAGAGCTTGCACATTGAGGCTTGCCCGGTGGTCAGTTCCTTCACTGCATGCGCAGCGACACAGCGATCAACAAAGGCTTCCCCGACTTCAATCTCGGTGCGCAATTCAGCCAGTTTGTAGCGCGTGTTCTGGAAGGTTGCCAATGATTGCCCGAATGCTTTGCGTTCATTGACGTAAGTGCAGGTTTCTTCATAGGCCCCTTTTGCTGCGCCCAGTGCGGTAAGTCCGATTAACAGCCGTTCAAACGGCAGCTCCGCCATCAACAGGTTGAGACCGCGATTTTCCTCCCCGATGACATTGCTGGCCGGTACCCGAACGTCTTCGAAAAACAGTTCTGCTGTATCCTGTGATTTCTGCCCGAGTTTTTCCAGGTTTCGACCGCGTTTGAAGCCTTCACGGTCGGTCTCAACCAGAATAACGCTCAGTCCGCCGCGATCGGCGGTAGGGTCGGTCCGGCAGACCACAGCGATGGCGTCAGCGATAATACCGTTAGTGATGAAGATCTTTGAGCCGTTGATGACGTAGTCGTCGCCGTCTTTTTCAGCCCGTGTCCGGATTCCGCGCAGATCCGACCCAGCGCCAGGCTCCGTCATCGCAACCGCGAACAATGCCTGACCGGATGCGGCACGTGGCAGCCAATGCTGATTCAGCTCGTCAGATCCGTTATTGAGCAGATAGTAGGCAACGATGTCATGTACGCCGATACCACCTAGCCCGGCAACTCCGCAACGACCAATCTCTTCGTAGATCACCGCTGCTGCGCGCATATCGCCATCGCCGCCGCCGAAACGCTCGGGTAGCATTGCGGCCATTGCCCCCATCTCGCCAAGCTGATTCCAGATCTGTCGATCAGCGTGGCCTTGTTTTTCCCAGTCGGCGAGTTTTGGAACGGCTTCGCTGAGCAGAAATCGCTGCACTTCGCTGCGCAGTAAATCGTGCTCCTGTTGATAAATCCCTCGCTTGGTAAAGCCCATTTCAGTTAACCTTCGGTAGCTCGATCAAAGAGTAAAGTGTATCGGAAATTCCCCCGTAGCGGTCTTAGAGCCCCGTTAGTCGCCTGCTTGCAATAACTAACCATACAGCCGCGCTAAGCTTCTCGAACACGATTTAAGGGAAACAGACATTGACAGCTTTATCCGAAAAGATAAAAAACAAGCAATTTGCGATTACCGCAGAGATTGTCCCGCCGGTGGCGGCGTCTGCTGACAAGTTGTTAGCGGAGGCGGCACACGTACGTGGAATCGTTGATGCGATCAATGTGACTGACGGTGCGGGTGCTACAACCACAATGAGCAGCTTCGCCGCCTCGGCACTGTTGGCCGGTGCCGGCTACGAGCCCGTGCTGCAAGTGACCTGCCGCGACCGCAATCGCATTGCCCTGACGGCTGATCTGCTTGGCGCGGCAGCACAGGGCAGTTTTAATTTACTGGTGCTGATGGGCGATGATCCGGCCAAGGGCGATCAGCCAGAGGCAAAGCCGGTTTTCGATCTTGACTCCAGACAGGTCATGCAACTGGCCCGTCAGTTGCGCGATGATGCCGTGCTGCCCTCCGGCAAGCCCGTAAGTGCGCCGCCGCAATTTTTCATTGGCGCTGCTGATATGCCGCTCGATCCCCCGGCAGACTGGAAACCGGATGCGTTGCAATCCAAAATTGACTGCGGGGCGCAGTTTACGCAAACACAGTTTTGCTTTGAACCTGACGTCGCCAAACGCTTTATTACTCGTCTGAGTGACGCCGGCATCACTGACCAGGTGGGTGTGCTGTTGGGAATAGGCCCCATCGTATCGGCCGGGTCGGCCCGCTGGATGAATGAAAACCTCTATGGTGTGACAGTGCCGGAGGCTATCATCGCGCGTCTGGAGGGGGCGTCTGATGCCAAGGCCGAAGGCCGGCTGATCTGTGCTGAGTTGATACAACAGTATCGGGAAATTCCCGGACTGGCGGGTGTGCACATAATGGCGCCCGCGCAAAAGCCGGATGCGATTGCCGATGCCATAAAACTGGCCGGTTGATCTGCCTGGTGGAAGTGTTTGCGCTTTTCTCTAAGCAGCGCGGACGTTACAATTGCCGGATACACGCAAGCCCTGTGTGGTGAAGCGTCGAAACACAAACATTAAGGAGAACACCCATGTCGGTCGCGGATCAACAGGGCCCGGTACCTCATTTTATTGATGGCAAGCATAGCACCGGCAGCAGCAGCCGCTCGGGCGATGTCTACAACCCGGCCACCGGCCAGATCAGCAGACAAGTGCCACTGGCCACGGCGGATGACGTTCGTACTGCAATAGCCAGTGCACAGGCTGCATTCCCCGCGTGGGCCGCAACGGCACCGGGTAAGCGGGCGCAGGTGATGTTCAAGTTCCGCGAGTTGCTATTAGCAAACATGGACCAGCTAGCAGAAATCGTCTCCAATGAGCATGGCAAAACTATCGACGATGCCAAAGGCTCAATTACCCGCGGCCTCGAAGTTGTTGAATTTGTCTGCGGGATTCCTCAGATGCTCAAAGGCGAGTACAGCGAAGCGGTAGCCACCAATGTTGAAAGCTACTCTATGCGGCAGCCGTTGGGCGTGTGTGCCGGGATCACACCGTTTAATTTTCCAGCCATGGTGCCCATGTGGATGTTTCCTGTGGCAATTGCCTGCGGCAACACCTTTGTATTGAAGCCGTCAGAAAAAGATCCAAGCTGTGCTGTCCGGCTTGCCGAGCTAATGCTGGAAGCGGGGTTGCCGAAAGGCGTACTAAACGTTGTACACGGTGATAAAGAAGCGGTCGATACCTTACTGACCGACGAACGAGTGCAGGGCATCAGCTTTGTCGGGTCGACAGCCATTGGACAATATATCTATGAAACGGGCTGTGCTAACGGCAAGCGTGTTCAGGCGCTGTGCGGCGCTAAAAATCACATGGTTGTAATGCCGGACGCCGACCTTGATCAAGCCGCTGACGCTGTTATGGGCGCGGCATACGGTTCGGCCGGTGAACGCTGCATGGCAGTGTCAGTGGTGGTTACCGTCGGTGATGAGGCAGCTGACGCGTTGATTGAAAAGCTGGCTCCGCGCGTGAAAGGCCTGCAAGTGGGTCCCTACACGGACCCGGCAACTGAAATGGGTCCGGTGATAACGCCTGAATCAAAAGATCGAATAAACGGTTATATTGATCGCGGCGTGGCCGCCGGTGCCACGCTGGTCGTGGACGGTCGTGAAGTGACAGTGTCTGGTCACGAAGATGGTTGCTTTGTCGGTGGTTGTATCTTCGATAATGTCACCAAAGAGATGGATATCTATACGGACGAAATCTTTGGGCCGGTATTGAGCATCGTCAGAGCCGAATCCTACGAAGAGGCCGTGAAATTGGTCAATGACCACGAATACGGTAATGGTACGGCGATCTTTACTCGCGATGGTGACGCTGCGCGGGATTTTGTCTCCCGGGTACAAATCGGTATGGTTGGTGTGAATGTTCCTATTCCCGTGCCCGTTGCGTATCACAGTTTTGGCGGCTGGAAGAGATCTCTGTTTGGCGATCACTCTATTCATGGCCCGGAAGGGGTGCGTTTTTATACACGTCTGAAAACCGTTACAACCCGCTGGCCTTCAGGTATCCGCGAAGGAGCTGTGTTTAACTTCAAGGCGGGTGGTGAGCACTAGCTCTGCTGTGCTCCGGATGAATTAACGTCCGGAGTCTATAAAACATACAGACTTGTTCTCCGGAGGTGTGTGGTTCGCCACCCACCAGAGGGCAAGTCGTATCGGCTGCCGGCTGAATCTGCTTGGCACACCCGGGCAGGCAGTATGGGTAGAGAATTGGACCAGTAAAGTAGCGCATATACAGATTAGCGCTTCAGAGTAAAAGAATTGCAGCGCAGCAGCTGCACGTAATCGTCTGGTATCGATAGAATGACGAGTGCGGTGGAGTGATCGGGACAACCATGTAATCGGAGACTTCGATGAAATTTGTCAGGCACTACAGAGTTCGTAAATGGTTGGTTTCATTGACAGCAGGTGTTGTCAGTGTTGCGTGTATCAGCCAGTTTCACCGACTGCTGGACGACTACCAGCAAAAGCCCCGATTTCCCTCTGAAGTCAGTCAGCCCGCGGTGGGCGAATACCCGGTGTTGGCACCATTCTCGATCACACCCGATAAGCCCCCGTCGCCGGCAGTCAATGAATCCGGCAGCAGGATCTTTCCGGCGAACGTCTGGTCGCTGATCGTCAGTGGTCGGTTTGATGACGCAAAAGCCGAGTTACTGAAATCTGCGGTGGCCTTTGTTGCGGCTGAAGATGACATTGCGCTGGCGACGACGCTATCGCAGCTGGGAGAGCTTGCGTTGCGGCAGACCCGTGTAGATTCCGCCGAGGTTTACCTGGCTGAAGCGCTGGATCTTTTCCAGCAAAACGGCGACGAGATTAATGCCGCGGGTGTATATATGCAGATGGGTCGCCTGCATCTGGTGGCCCGGCAACGTGCCAGGCAGGCGTCAGACGCCTATGATTCGCTGTTGCTGGCCCGTTGGAAAATCAGTCATGGCCAGTTCTATGAGGCGGAAACTGAATTGCGCGCCGTGGTCGACCGTAACCTGGCGCTTAATCGTTTCGGTGCTGCAGCCAGTGCGTATGAAACGCTTTTTAAGGGGTACAAAAAAGAGCAGGACCTCTATCAGGCGCAGCTGGCAGGCCTTGAGGCAATCAGGCTACATGCAAGCTCGGGCCGCTTATTCGAGGCGCGTGATTTGATGCTGCATATGCGGGACACAGGCATTGATGAATCCGTGTTTCCTGCAATCGAGCGGGAGATTGATAAGCTCAATCAAGAGTTTCAGCGTAGCGTCAGGGAGATAGGTCTGGCTCGAGATCAGGCGTAGTTATACCACCAGTTGCAAGCTCGGGGTGATGTCGTCAATGCATGGCGCTTTCGTCAGCGCGCGGGGGAGTCAATGGCTCGTGCATCGATGCGTGCACAGTACCGGCGACAACCCGATGTGTTGGTGGAGCTTTATCGTTCCAATAGCAGCATGGAGAAAGCCGAAGACTCTCTAAAGCGCGCGCGTGCGGTATATCGACGGCACGGTCTGGATTCCCAATTGCAGAGATCGCAGCAGTTGCAGGCACAAATCTACTAGAGATAGCAGACAAGGCGTAAGTGCTCGACGGTCTGCTCGAAATGCTGTGTTGAAATAATACTTTGCGGCTGCTGTTGGGCGACGCTGCCGTGCGGTCTGCAGACCCGGTTGCGCTTAACCTGCTAAAAAAATAGTACCAAACCATGATTGTCCGGTTTGATCAGGAGTTATGCCGTTGAGTATTTCTGGGCGAGACAAGCTGCTTATCCCTTCATTCGTTGCTCAAGGTACTGCTGAATTTGCGCAAGGGTAGAGAAGTTTTCCAGCACAATGTCCTCTGCCGGTATAGCAATATTGCATTCACTTTCCAGATGGCTGGCAAGCTTCATTACACTGATTGAATCTAGAATTCCCGACATCAGCAGGTCTTCGTCGTCGGCAATGGTGGTCCCGGCGTTATTGAGTAGTGTCGTGCAAATGTACTGTCTGAGTGTTTCGGTTTTCATTGTCATTAGTCTTACTTAGTGATTCTGTAAGTAGTGTTCGGTCAGTTGGCGGCGATCAACTTTGCCACTACTGGTGTGCGGTAGAGACTGCACGATGATTAAATCCTGCGGCACAGCATAGGGTGGCAATTTGGCGCGGATATGCATGATCAAATCCGCTGGATTCGTATCACTGCTTATCCGCACTGTGACAGCAGCAATGATTGAATGACTGGCATGCTGGTCTGGAATTACGAATGCGGCCGCTTCTATAACGTTGTTGTGGCTGCCCAGGGCTGATTCTACTTCGTCGAGTTCTACCCGATGGCCACGGGTCTTGACCATTCTATCCATACGTCCAAGGAAGCGCAGGTAGCCATCGTCCCCCATTTGTACGCGGTCGCCGGTGCGAAAATATACGGTAGGGAAGGGCCCCGGCCCCGGCTTATAGAGAAAGGCTTTGCTGTTGAGGTCAGGCTTGTTCCAGTATCCGCGTGTCAGTGTCGAGCTTCTGATGCATAACTCGCCTGCTTCACCGGCACGGCATTCTTCATCGTCCTGGTTGATCACCAGGCCTTCAGAATTCAATGAGAGACGGCCAATAGGCAGCGGATGGTCTCCATCGCTGAGCGGTCTGGGGATGTCGTAGCAGGTGCAGGAAGGTGCTTCTGCCGGCCCGTAGACGTTAGTAAATTGTGTGTTTGGCAGCGCTGTCATAATTTGTCGCAGTTGTCGCCGCGGGTAGGGTTCGCCGCCAAACAGAATCCAGCGTAGCGAGGACAGGTCGCGAGAGTCCATGGCGCCTTGCTCGTACATGGTGATCAAGGTGTACGGGACCGTAAATACAGCGGTGATTTTTTCGTCGGCAATTAGCTTCGTCCAGCTGGCTGGAAATTTGGTGACGGTCTCGGGGACCAGTACCACAGTCGCCCCGGCGCGCAGTGTTGAGAAAAAATCAAAGATGCTTAAATCGAAATGCAGCGGGGCATGGCTGGCTACTCTGTCGGTGTATGTCAGCTGCACATGGTCCTTGCCCCAGTTTGCGTAGCAGATGCTGCCACTGTGTGTGTGCATCATGCCCTTCGGGTTGCCAGTGGAGCCTGAGGTGTACATGATATAACCCAGATACTGATCAGTGATGATTACTTCCGGTGGGTATTCGGGTTGATCACTGATGGTGTCGCGTTCTATTTTTTCAAACGGTATATCGGCGCTTACGCCGGCAATTTTCAGTGATCGGCTGGTGGTCAGTTGCGACAGAGTCTTGATCAGCGCATCGGAGCTAACCAATATATTGATATCGCAGTCGTCAATAATATAAGCCAGCCGTTCCGCAGGCATGAAAGGATCGAGCGGTACAAAGGCGCAACCGGCTTTCAGAATGGCATAGATAGCGACGCCAAGTTCCAGCCCCTTGTGTAGAAATATACCTATTCGATCCTGCGGCAGAGCGCCTGCGTTAACCAGCGCGTGTGCCAGCTGACTGCTGGAGGTATCCAGCTCTTGATAACTCAGCTGTGTGCCCTGAAAGCTAAGTGCCGGGTGATCCGGCGTTTGCTGCGCATAGTGCAATAGCGGAGAGTGAATTAAAAATCCTTTCATCAAGCGGTGCTCTTGTTGCGGCAGTCGCAAGCCATGTTGCTGTTTGTGCTGGAGTCGTTACACACCGGTCATTCCCGCGATGATATTGCGTTGAATGTCGACCGTTCCGCCATAGATGGTGGCGCCAACGGCGTCCCTGAGGTTCCGTTCGATGCCCGTTGCGGTAATGTACCCGGAGCCACCATGAATCGACAATGCATCGTGACAGGTTTCGACAAATGCTTCGCTTATGTGGGTTTTGGCAATGGCCGCTTCCAGCAGGTTCTGCTGTCCCTGGTCCAGCAGCCATGCAATTTTGTACAGCAGCAGGCGACTGGTCTCCAGACGGATTCGCATATCGGCAATGCGGTGTGACACTGCCTGGTGCTTGCCAATGGCACTATTGGAGCGATGACGGTTGTTGGCAAAGGCAACCGAATCATCAATCAATCGCTGCATCGCACCCAGTTGCGGCGCTAGAACCAGGCTTCGCTCCCAGCTTTGCGAGTAGCTGAAAATACTGGACCCCGCACCCTCGCGCGCTAATAAACAGCTTGCCGGTACGCGACAGTTATCAAGCGTAATATCTCCGAAGGGTACCGTGCGCAGACCCATCTTCGGCCGGTTTTCGCTGGCGGTAAAACCGGGTGTTTTCGCGTCGACCAGGAAAGCTGAAATCCCCCATTGCTTCACGGCAGGGTTGGTTGTGGCGAATACGATCGCGACATCGGCTACAGGTGCGAGAGTGATCATGGTTTTCTCGCCATTTAGCAGATAGTGGTCACCATCGAGTGTTGCGGTAGTTTGCAATGCAAATGCGTCAGAACCGCTTCCCGCTTCTGTGATGGCAAAAGCACCGATAGTCTCGCCACTGATTAGCCCTGGCAGGGTTGCATCGATAAGTTCCTGTGAACCGAAGTGCTGCAGGGGTAGTTGCACGCTCCACATTTGCGCGCCTAGTGCAAAGGTCAATCCGTTATCCTCGCAGCCTTGCCCCAACGCTTCCATTAAATAACTGGCGTTGGCGGCTGTGTGCGGCTGGTCTGTGGTGGCCATTGGCCAGCTCAGCACACCGTGGTCGGCGCAGGCCTTCCACAGTGACCTGGAAAATAGATTGTTCTGATCGCGCTGGCTGACATCACCATTGAGCACATCAGCAGCAAAATCCCTGGTCGATCTGAATAGTTCCAGTTGCTGGGGAGTCCGCGAAAAATCCATCAGGACAAACCTCCGGAATTGGTAACAGGGGCGGGTGGTACTGCTGACTTGAGCGAGGGTAAAGACGGCATCAACTGGTGTTTAACGGGCGTTTGGCCTTTGCTGTTGGTGACCACCGCACACAGCACAGCGGGCGATAGCCGGCTTACTGCAGGGCTGATGAGTTGTGGCATCCAGGTATCCGGGGAATCGATGCCGTCTCCGTCAAAGTGCGATACGCCGTTAGCATCAAAGTGCACATTGATTCCGGTCAGGTCAGTGCGCAACCCACACCCGATGGCTTTTACCAGTGCTTCCTTGCACACCCAAAGGCGACCCGTCTGGACTATCTGTTGCTGGTGGCTAAGTGCATCGAGTGCAGCCTGTTCTTTTTCGGAGACAAACATTCGCTGTGCGGACAATATAGTTTGATCCGGCTGTTCTATGTCGACCCCGACTTCGTGATGATCGCACACAACAAACACTGCATGGTCTGACGTGTGGGACACATTAAAATAGTGGAAGCTCCCGGTTGCCTTCATGGCAAAGGGTTTGCCGTAAGGCCCGTAGTCGATCTGAACGTCGGCCGGGTGTACATTGAACTCACAGCCAAGGATCAATCGCAATAAGCCGCGGGTGATAATAAAATGATGAGCCAGTCGCTCGAACTTGAAGTTGCCTGCGCGCTCTAATTCATCAGCGCGCAGATACGATTGCAAAAGCACCATCGAATCATAGTAGTCAGAGATTTTAACCGACCAGATTCGTATGCCGCTAGCTTTTTTGGGATTGGGGTTCATGTGTCAATGGAGTCGAGGAAGTCATCAAGGTCTGACTGATCCATGCCAACGTCCGGGTCGATCAGGGGATAGTTCTGGTCCAGAGCGAACGCGGTGCCATTACCATCGCGGATGTCAGCAGCGGACAGGTCCTCGACTATAGTGACAAGCGTTGTTTTGAATAGATCAGAAAACTGTGCGGTTTTCGCTTCGACTGCTTTGTCAGTTGAGACTGTCCACACCGTGGATAGTGTTCCCTCGGTAATCGTGGCATTGATTTCAATGTTGTGTGAACGGAGGTTGTTTGCATTGCGCAAACCATCAACCGCTAGAGGTTGCGGTTGTAGCAGAGAACTGCCCGGTGGCGCTTCCCGGTTGCCTAGGTAGTTAAACAGCAGCCTGCCGTTGTGGCCGAATGTGTGTGGCGCATGGCAGGCCAGTAAAAACTGATTGTTGTGTTTTTTTTGATGATCGAGCTGAGCCTGCACATCCCTGCAGCGATCCAGGTGTGGTGTTGTACGCTGACGGATTTGTATATCTGCTGGATGGAACGCGCTGAACCAGCCGATGGTGCTGGAGTTGTCTGTTTGTGTGTCCAGCAGATCCCTGCCGTGCCCTTCGATATCCAATGCCAGAGATGTGCTGTTGAATATGTCGTGCCAGGCAATAGAGAGTGCGGAGATCAATATGGCCGGGACTGTCAGACCATGTTTCAACGCATTGGCTTGCAATGATCCGGGCGTCATTTTGGCAAAGCTCTGGTTGGCGCGGATAGCGTTGCCTTCCGTTGCTGGCTGTGACGTAAAGAGTGGCGAGTGCGCCTTGCCGGACTTGTCGGCGACGGGGCTGATTTGCAAGCGCCGATCGTGGCAGAGAAGGGCCCACTCCCGCATGGATAGTTGCTGGTTTTGAGGTGTCCCGGTGTGATTCGGGTTGTGTCTGTTATTACAACGATGCTCTATTTCTAAAAGAAGTGTATCCATCGATAGTTGATCGGTAATCAGATGATGTGCGACCCACAGCAGTCCGGCCGCGTCGCCGGCGCTGTTGTCCAGTATAGCAAAGCGAATCATCCAGCCCTGTTGCAGGTCAAAGCTCCGGGCGTAGTCGGCCAGCAGTTGCTGAATGGTGTGGTTGCTGTCTACGACCTGGCAGGTCTCTGCAGGCGCGGGGGTATCGGGATAGCGACAATGCCAGTGGTCATCGGTGGCTTTAAATTGCACTGCGAGTTCGGTGTGGGCCGCCAGCGTTTGCCGGATGGCGTCAGCGACAAACTGGCTGCTGGTCTCAGCGGCAAGCGTGTAGTGTCCGGCAATTGACCAGTGGGCCGGATGCGGGTGTCGGTGACTGAAGAACCAGCTCTGAATAGGGGTGAGCGGGGCTTCGCCAAAGGGTGAAACCGGCGTGTGCTGTGGTGTGGCGGTCGTCGCGATCGTGTCAATCAGGTTGCTGAAGTCAGGTTGCTCGGCGAGCGCGGCTACACTGATGTCGATTCCGGCCTCGCGAGCGCGGGAGACAAGTCGAATTGCTGTGATTGAATCTCCGCCGAGCTCAAAAAAATTATCGGATGGCAAAATGCCGTCGAAGTCGAGTAGTGATTCCAGAATAGCAATCAACTGTGCCAGCTTTTCAGTATTGTGTGAATCTGCCTGGCTGGAATCCGTGTGGTCTGTGGCTTGCTGCCGTACTTCTCTGGTGGGGGCAGGCAGGGCATTGATATCGATTTTCCCATTGGCAAGCTTTGGTAAGCTATCCAGCGGCACGTAGTGACTCGGGTGAAAGTGTACAGGTAATGAGTTGTGCACTAACTGCTCCAGCGTGTCACGTAAATCGCCGGTAGCGGTACTGGCATAGTAGGCCACCAGCTGATCGATAGGCGACTGCAGGCCTAGTTGCTCTGTGAGATATTTTTTACCGGCATCCGAAAGGGCTGCCACCTGTTGCTGGTAACTCACTATTTTGTCGCCTTGATAACCAGCATCTGCTTAATCCATAGGGCATCCCGTGTGGTTTCGGGTATGTCTAGATTTGATACCATTGATAAACTGAACTGACTGAAATAATTAAACAATGCACGTTGGTGGGCCCGACTTAGAGAGTCGAATTCATTGGTCAGATAAGTAAGCGATCCTCCGGGCTTCAGGTGCTGATGTGCGGCTGATAAAAAGTGCGCTGCAAAGGTGACATCACGCACCACAGTATCGATGAATTCATCGTCGCTGAGTGGATAGGTATGAAATAAAATACCGTCGTATTGATCGAGCTGGTGCAGGCAATCCTGCCACAGCGACGTGATCATGCGGCAGTCGCTGTCCGGGAATTGTGACTTCCATTGGTCAAAGCCGGCGGCGATTTCATGATTGCACTCGATAACGGTATGGGTGGCCGGTTGGTGTTGCTGAATGAAACCGGCGGCAACACCGCGGCCAAAGCCGATTTCAAGGATGTCACCACCTTGCTGTGTGACAGCAGACGCCATCGCTTCCATCACCGGGATCTGCCAATCTTCCATGATGTCGTCGTCGCCGAGCATGCCCTGTGCTCTATCGAGGTCGATCAGGTGATCGCTGCCGCGCACCATGCCGGAGGCGAGTCTATCCAGCTCTAGTAGTTCTTCTGAGGTTTCTTTGACGATGCGGTTGAGAAACCAGTTGCGTTGCGAGTCGCGCGGCGTTTTTGCGAAACCGTCATCCTTGATCGTCAGGTTTAGCTCGAATTGTCGATGTCTTTTAATGCGGCGGGTCATTAGCGGTCACCAATGCCAGTGGGTCGACACGGATCGACGGGTAGCTGCTCCGCTGTCCGTAGTAGATCCGCGGAGACATCGGCTGGAAGACGCTGCAACGCCTGGTCGATAGCGGAGTCAGACGCATTTTTACCGAGTTTCTGCGTCGCGATGACAATCGCTTCGGTGATTTCTGGCTGTGATAGCAGAATGTTCTCTATTTCTGAGGGTTCGATACGGTGCCCACGGATCTTCAATTGTCGGTCTTTGCGCCCCAGGTACATGAGTTGTCCTTGGCTGTTTCTATAGGCGAGGTCGCCGGTCTTATACCGAAGTGCCGGAGCGTCTGCCTCGTCTGAGGTGCTGAACGGATTATCATTTGAGTGGCCAGTGGCGTTGATGTAGCCGGCAGAGACGCCGGGGCCGGAGATTTCAATTTCCCCGACCGCGCCATCGGGACAGATGGAACCGGTGTTATTTATTATTTGCACCGTTGTTCCGGGTATTTCATGGCCAATGGGCACGGCATCGATGTCATTGGTTGTGATGCGATGTACGGTGCTCCAGACCGTGGCTTCAGTCGGGCCGTACTCATTGTACAACGGCACGTCTGGCAGGGTGTGAAAGTGCTGGCTGACCAGGGAGGGCGTACAGGACTCCCCGGCCACAACCACTGTGGTTAGTGTGGCAAGTAGATTTGTCTGTGTATGTGTTAACAACAGACTATACAGCGACGGCAGGCACAGCGTATGAGTCACCCGATGATCAGCAATGTAGTTAGCCAGCACTGTCAGTTCTTTTTCTTCTGCAGGTTTTGGCAGAACCAGGGTGCCACCGCTCACAAGCGCCCAATAGATGCCGGCCACTGAACTGTCAAAAGAGATCGCAGAGAGCAGTAAGAACGTGCAGGGTTGATCACCGTAGTAGTTGAGTCGTGCGGCGGTGGAGTAAGTCAGGTTCTGGTGTGTGACCGCAACGCCTTTGGCGGTTCCGCTGCTGCCCGACGTGAACATCACGTAGGCCAGTGATCCGGCGGCCATCGGCTGGCAGTCGGTTTGGCGTGGCGGGAAGTCGGTGGCCAGGTCTAAATCCAGTACCGTCACGTTGTCTAAAGGAGGAGCGGGATGCTCTGCCACCTGCAGGATAAATTTCAGATCTGCCGCCTTGCCGAGTGCTTCGGTGCGGTTGTGCGGAGCGCCGGTATCAAGTGGCACATAGTAGTGTCCACTTTTTAGAATACCGACAATAGCAACAATCTGGCTAATGCTACGCGGTATATAGATTCCGATCCCGGTTGGCGGAAATCCGGCATTGTGCTGGATATAGCTTGCAAGCCTGCTCGATTGGTCATCCAGCTCGCGATAGCTGATCGAGTGTTCGCTGCACACAATGGCTCGGGTGTCCGGTTGAGTTGCCGCCACCTGGCCGATCCACTGGTGTAGTGGTGGCTGCTTGAGCAATGGGTCATAACGTGCGCTGTGTACAGCTTTGTCTACCGATAGCAGATCGCCAATGGTTAGACCGTCGGCGTTCGTTAATTTCCGTATTGTTGCTATAAAGTGATCAAGAAGCTGCCGGCTGCTGCCGTCTGCCACAGTAGAAGCGTCGTACACCAGTTTGAATTCAATACTGTTACCGGGGTAGGCAAGCAGGGCTAGTGGGTAGTGGCTGTGGGTTGTGTACTCGATATTGCTCAGGGTCAGATCATGTGCCGGGTCACTGAAAGTAAGGTCGTTGCTGTGGCTTTCTATTACAACAATACTCTCAAAGGCAGTTGATGAGTTGCTGCTGTCGATCAGCCGGTCTAGGGATGTCGGGGATACGCTATCGAACTGATTGCACGATGCCAGCGTTAGTTGCAGGCCCTGCATGAATTCAGTGACGCTTTGCTCATGGTTAATATTGATGCTCAGTGGCAGCGTCGTGAGAAACAACCCGACGGTGGTTTCGCTGTTGATCATAGCGGGGTGTCTGCCGGACACTGTGGTACCGAAAACGGCAGTGTCTGCATCTGCAAATGCAGCGATGGTCAGTGCCCAGGCGGTGTGTACCAGTGTGCCCGGGGTTATCTGATGTTGTTTGCAGAAGTCCAGAGTCAGCGAGGTTTCTGTGGCTGTGAGTGCATGATTAACATGGGGCACAATGGTGCCATCTGTAGCGGTTGTCGGCCGGGGTAGATTAAGCGGTGTGGCAACTGTTCCGGCAAGCGCCTGCTGCCACCAGTGTTCAGCGTCTGCGGTGTCGTTGGATGTCTGCCATGCGATGTAGTCGGCATAGCTCGGAGCCGGCGTTCTCAATGCGCTGGCATTCCGGTAGCCGGACAGCACATCCTGCAGAATCAGTGGCGTAGACCAGCCATCCGCCAGTAAATGATGAATACTCCAGATCACTCGCCATTCGGTATTGCTGACCTGAAGCATGGAAAACCGCATTAACGGCGCCGACACCACACTCACACCTGTGTGGCTTTCGTGCCTGATACAGGCACGTATCCGGTGCGTTTTTGAGTCAGGATCAAGCTCTCGCAGGTCGCTGATCGTCCATTGCGGTTCTGCGTTGGCGTTGATCAATTGCAGCGGTTCGTCGAGGCCATCCCAGACAAATGACGCCCGCAGCGAATCATGCCGCTGTAGCGTCCTGTGCCAGGTGTCTTTCCAGGCATCGAGGTCAAGCGCGCCCGTTATCGTGAAGGTGATATGTGAGACATACGCGCGATCGTTGCCAGCCTCAAGGCAGTGATAGAGCATGCCTTGCTGCACAGCAGACAGCGGAAACGCGTTGGTGATGTCGGGGAGGGTCACAGGCCCGGCACACCAATACGCTGTAGAAACCAGAATGTCGCGACGCCAATAGCCGTCAGCGACAGTGGCACGACGATGAGGCGGTGATAATGGGCAGAATTTCGCATGAAAAACAAGATCGGAAAAACAATGATGACAATCGCAAGTTGACCGAGTTCAACTCCAACGTTGAACATAATCAGGATTCGTTCGAGCAACACCGTGCGAAAATGCAGGTCGCCCATGACGCTGGCAAACCCAAGGCCATGGAACAGGCCGAACAGAAAGACCAGTAGCCATGCATGAGCATTGTAATAGGGTTTCAGGTTGTTAATAGCGATGGCGATGATGGATAAGGCAATGATGCTCTCTACGATCACCGCGTTGACATCGACCAATTGCAACGCGGCCAGAGATAGTGTTATCGAGTGGGCAATGGTAAACAAGGTTATGATCTTAAGCGTGTTGAAAAACGCTGGTCGAAACCCCGGCAGAGGTGTCCAGCGTCCACGGACGGAATGAAGTACTGAGGTGAGCAGCAGCACGATCACAAAAAGCACGTGATCCAATCCATAGATAATGTGCAATACACCCTGCCACAGGAATTCTTTCCAACTCAGTACGGTGGTCGGGTTGGCGAGATCGAGTATCGCTGACGGCCGGCTGCTGGTGAAGACCAGCGCCGAGTGTTCGGAACCAAATTCCTTGTTCAGGTTTTTGTTGTATTCGATGACCAGTACGCTGCGATGCAGCTTATTAAACTGCGCGAGATCACGGTTTAAAAACAGTGTGTTCTGCACTGTGACTTTATTGGTCGCAGGTATCGTGTCACTTCTGAACCAGAATTGCAGGTAGTCGGGATTCTCATCGAATATGTCTGGCTCGAGCCATGTCAATGGCAATTGCTCGCTATCAGCGCTCAGCTGAAAGTTACGCTCTACGTAGGTCTGTATGCGTGGCGCAGCTGTCCTGACGCCTTCCAGTCTTGTGCTGGCGAGGGTGTCGATATCGATTTCAAGATATTTCTCAACATCATTGATATTGACTTCGAATCGACCGAGCATGTGATCCGATTCAATATTCAACCAGATGTAGTTTTCATTGGGGGCGTGCGCAAATGCCTGAACCGCAAACAACAGTGTTAATAGTATGGCGGTGGCGAGGCGGCGAAACAGGCGCTGGACTATAAACACCGATGGCGATTCAGTATTCATTCGGTACGGTATCTCTGGCTGGGTCGGAGGTCGTGGTGATTAATGTCGCATTGGGTGTTGGTGAAGTCAGAATCGTAGCAATCATCTTTGCGGTTTCCGCGACATGTGGTTGATCAAAAATAAATCGATGATCGCCATCAAGGTGGTAGGTTTGTCGATTCGGCGCGAGTGTTGACCAATTACGCATATAGATTGTGCTGGAGTTGTTTTCGTTGGCAGACCCTGCGTTTAGAAATGTCAGGGTAAGCTTAGTCGGTTGTGCACGGTAGTTGTTAAAGCTTCGCACGCAGGCTTTTTGGACTTCTGCTAGTGTGTTGTTTTGTGCCATGCCTGTATCGTGCGAATCACTGTTTCGGCTTTTCGCATAGCGGTATTTTTTCAACCAGGTGCGGCTTGCCTGGGCCAGCATATCCCAACGTCCCTGGATGGCAAATTCGTACAGCAGAAATGCCCGCCAGCCGAGCTTTGCCATCGGATGGCTTGCCGGCACCGGTGCCGGTGCGTCTGCCACGATAAGGTGTCCGATATTGTCATTGTTGCGCGTAAACTGATGCGCCATTTCCAGCAGTAAAGCACCGCCGAAGCAATAACATAAAAGGTGGTAAGGGCCGTTGGGTTGTCGCGTTTTTATCTCCGCAATATAGTGGGCAGCCATTTCGGAGAGATCCGTCAGTGGCGGTTCCTGCCCGTCGATTCCACGAGGTTGAATGGCATAGCATGGGATATTTGCGGGTAGCTTGTGCGCGAAGCTGCGATAGAACATGGCATGCCCGCCGCCCGCGTGCAGGCAGAACAGCGGGGCTGCGTCACCGCTTTCCTTAAGTGCCACAAGGCTTTGAATAGGTGTAGTTCCGGTGCCATTTTCTGCGATGACCCGGGCGCAGATTTCAGGCGTAGGATTGTCAAGGAAAAGCGACGCAGGTAGCCTGTAACCAAACCGCTTTTCAATACGGTCAATCAGCTGTATCGCCTGTAGTGATGTGCCACCGATGTTAAAAAACGGGTCGTCCAAACTCACCGGCCGCAGTTGCAGTGTGTCTTCCCAGATCGAGACGATTTCAAGTTCGGTATGGTTGCGCGCCCCCTTAAGGGTGTCGAATAAAGTATCTCTCAAGACATCCTGAGCATTTCTGATGGTCATTGCACGGGTGTCAGGGTGGGCTGGAAAGCCGGTAATTGGTTGTTGCTGCAGGGTAGCGATTGGCTTAGTCCAGTTAAGGATATAGTGCTCGGCCAGTTTAGAAAGTGCTTGCAGCATTGACTCTATCCAGGCGTTGCTGAATCGGGATTCACTGTAGTCACATCGGAGGGTGTAGCACTGCCCCGGTATCACGGTCACGGTCAGTGGGTAGGCACTGACGATATCCGAGCTGAAGTCAGAGATACCCAACCCGCCGTTGTCACGCTGCCCGATCAGTGGGTAGTTTTCAATCACCAGCAGCGTATCGAACAGTTTGCTCTGACTTCCCGCTTCTGCTTGCTCAAGAATAGACAGCAGGCCAATATGCTGGTGTTCACTGGCGTGGAAGAGATCTTTTTGCAATGTCTGCAAATGGTTCTCAAAGGAGTGATCAGGATTCAGTCTCAGGCGAGTAGGTGCGACCGATGCAAAGCAACCCACGGTTGATTCGATATTTGCAATGGTGGCTGGCCTGCCACTGACGGCAACACCGATAACAACATCGTGTTTTTGGCATAATTGCCCCAGAAAACTTGCCCAAATTGCCTGAATAGTAGTCGCCGCAGTGACTTTGCTGTCTTTGCAAAGCCGATTGAGCTTTGTTGCCGCATCGGCATCGAGCAATTGCGCGTGCTGCACAGATCTTTTGCCAGTGTGGCCGGCTGAAGCACTATGGGTCAGTAGCAGGGGTTGAGTAAAACCGGCGAGGTTCGCCTGCCAGAAATCTTTCGACGAACTGTTGTCTTTGTGTTGTAACTGCCGATGCACAGATAGGTAATCGTGACTTACCGGAATGAAACTGTCGTCGCGCTGTAATGCCTCGTAGTTACGGATGAAGTCCTGCAAAACAATTTGCGCCGACCAGCCATCGAGCAACGCATGGTGACAGTGCCAGACAAACATCCTACCGCTACCGGAATCAGGATAACAGTGCAGTTGGTGAGTCGGTGCTCTGTCGAGCCTGATTGATATCGGTGGCGTTATGTTATCGGTGAGCCTGATGATGTCCTGCTGCAATTTTTCACGCACCACCAATAGCGGCTCGTGTTGCTTGTCGGGGTTTAGCGAAGCTCGCAACATTTCGTGTTGTGCGATGGTCGCATTCCAGGCGCTGGTAACGATAGTGTCGTTGAGTGCACAGCTTATCGAAAAGCGTACGACGAGAGTGCCGGGATCAGCCGGGCCCGGCCCGCCAGAGTAAATCCAGAAGGCGCGCTGCAGCGGGGTGGGTTGCACAATGCCCGCTACTTTCAGTTTGCGCTTAGTTTCTGCCACAGTTCGTTACTTGTGCTCAACATTATTGCTATAAACATAGTAACCACAGCTGGTCGCTTCATTCCAAATTGAAGTTCACAGGCCGGAAAGAATCTATGCGACTGTGATTTGCATCGCAGCCTGCGCAGATGTCTGTATTATTGCCGGGTTACGCAGAACCAAACTGCCAAGAGTTGCCCGATTTGCCGTATATTATGCAGGGATTAGTACCAGAGAAACAGAGATCAGGCCGGTGATCGCGATCATAGCAGGAGGTTAACTCTTCTACTGTGAACAAGGCGTGATGGTACGGTTCAATATTTGTTAAACCAGATTTGTTAAACCAGGGTTTTACGGTTAAATTCAGATGTCAGACAGGGAAAAAAAGCATCCGCTAAGTGCCAGTCAAACGCAAATATGGATTGGTCAGCAAAAGTTCCCGCAGTCACCACTGTATAATATGGCTTACTCGTTTGCCATCTCTGGTCCTGTGCGCGCCGGCCAGTTTGAATCCGCCTGGATAGACGTTGCGCAACGTCACCACTCCCTGCAAGCACGCATTGTAGAAGAATCCGGTGTTGTGTGGCAGCACTTCGCAGGGGACACAGCCGCACTGCAGCATTTCGATTTTTCTGAGTACCGCAATCCGACAGAAAGTGCCGAAGACTGGATGCGCCATCAAGTGCAATCGGTTTTCGATATGACGGCATCGCTGGTGGTATCGGCGCTCCTGAAGGTAGCGGATGACCGTTGGATCTGGTACTGCAATCAGCACCACCTGATCTCTGATGCCTGGTCCTTTCAGTTGTTGTGGCACGACCTGACTCAACGGTATTTTCAGCGTGGTAACCGTCGCCTACCGGATGCGGCGCCGCCGGCGAGTATTTATCGTGATTATCTTCGCGAAGAAAAATCCACCCGTGACAATCTGGCCGATGATCCGCGATTCGACCACTGGCGCAATCGGCAAAGCACCGGTCCGTTAACGCTCTACCACCTGGAAAACGAACGCAGGCAAACTGAAGCCTTGCGTATTTCGCATCTATTGTCGGATGATCAGGTTATAAGCCTGCAGCAGCTGTGTGAACTGCCCGCAGCAAAGTCGTTCAGCGTGCAGCTAAGTCGCTATCATGTGCTGCTGGCCATCTATGTGATCTATTTACACCGGGTCAGTGCCGGTGAAAATATTACGCTCTATACGCCGCTGGCGAACAGAGACACCGATGCCCGACGAGCATGCCCGGGTTTGCTGATTGAGCTACTGCCGCTGCGGTTGAGCATTTCATCGTCAGATACCTTCACTGCAGTGTTGGCTAAGGTGCGCACAGAAATGGCAGAGTGCCTGAAGCATTCGCAACCCGGGGTGGCGGCACTGGTTTCGCAACCGGATTGCACCGCAGTGCTTAACGTTGTCACAACCGCCATGAGTGACTTCGGTGACTGGCCCGCCAGCGTTAACTGGTTGCATAACGGCCACACCGATGCACATCATGTGATGCGATTGCACTTATGTGATTATCCGCAGAATCAAAACACGTCACTGTTGTTCGAGTTTAATCGCGGGTGCTTTTCTGCGGATCAGAGCAACAACGCAGTCACACACTGGTGGCGTGTCTTTGATGCCGTCGTCAACGATAGTGACGTCGTGATTGGACGGATTGAACTAAGTAACCCGGATCTGCGGGAAGTTCGACCGGCAGCGGTGGACGCTGGTGGCTCTCTCTCACTGCCGGAGTTAATTCAAGCGACTATCGATAAAACACCGGATGCCATCGCTGTGTGTGAAGCTGGCAGTCGGGTGAGTTATCGTGAGTTCGGGGTTATGGTTAATCGCATCACACTACGTCTTAAGGCGATCGGTATCGGCGAGGGGGATCGCGTCGTTATTTGCGCGCAGCGATCACTACACCTGCCTGCGGCATTGGTTGCCTGTCTGAATCTCGGAGCGGTCTATGTGCCAGTGGATGCGCTGACGCCAATAGCCAGAATTGCCAATATGCTGCAACAATGTGAACCGGCGTTGGTGATCGCAACGGAGCGTACCCGGATGAGGTTACCCGCAGCTTGCAGTATTGCCTTGTTGTCGGAGTTGGCACAGGACAGCCCGGCAGATGAATCACCGTTGGCGGAAAAGTTTGCAGATGTGTCTTCCGGGCAACTCGCCTATATTATGTTTACGTCGGGCTCAACCGGAGACCCGAAAGGTGTCATGATTACGCACGGCGCGCTGTCAAATTACATTCAGTGGGCGGCTGATTTCTATACTAACGGTGTACCCCTGGCGTTTCCGCTGTATACCTCTATCGGGTTTGATCTGACGGTGACTTCCCTGTACGTGCCGTTAGTGAGTGGAGGGCGTATCGTCGTATACACCGAGAGCGACTCTCCGGTGGATTTATTACTGTTGGATGTGATCAGGGATAACTGCGTAGATATCATTAAGCTCACACCGGCACACCTGTCTATGCTGCAGGGACAGCCACTGTCAGAGTCCAGGGTGAAGCAGTTAATTGTTGGTGGCGATGATCTGAAACGGCAATTGGCCGGGAGAATCTCCGCTGCGTTTCCATCGTTAATTGCTATACATAATGAGTACGGCCCGACAGAGGCGACAGTCGGTTGCATTGTGCATACTTTCGACCCGCGTCAGGATGCCGGGAAATCTGTTCCTATCGGATTAACAGTAGCCGGCATGGGTGCTCGCATTGTTAACGAGTATGGCATAGCACAGCCGGACGGTGTTGCCGGGGAGTTAATTCTGAGTGGCCCTTCTCTGGCGACAGGCTACTGGAATCAACCTGACGAAACGGCGCTTCGTTTTACCACAATGCAAGGTCAGCGATGCTACAAAACCGGTGACAATGTGCGAAAGTTGAGCTCGGGCCGTTTGGTTTTTCTCGGTCGTATCGACAACCAGGTGAAGCTCAATGGGCACAGGATTGAGCTTGGGGAAATAGAATCAGTTTGCTTGCGCGACCCGGCCATTGTTGACTGTGTGGCCGTTATGCATCGTAGTGCTGAACCGGGCCAGCAGGGTGTTTCCGGTAATGATGTTATCTACTGTACACGCTGTGGGTTGTCGTCAGAGTATCCGTCTGCTGTTTTTAATGCTGATGATGTATGTCACTTGTGTGAACGTTTTGAGAATTATCGATTCAGGGCAGATCAGTATTTTCGACCGTCGGCTGAGTTGCAGCAGGTCGTAGCGGAAATCAAGTCAACTGGATCCGCAAACCATGATTGCATAGTTTTGCTCAGCGGCGGCAAAGACAGTAGCTATATGTTAGCCAGTCTGGTTGATATGGGATTGCGTGTGCTGGCGTTTACACTCGATAACGGCTATATCTCTGAAGGCGCAAAGCAAAATGTTCGACGGGTTTGCAGCGCGCTTGATGTTGATCATGTTTATGGTCAAACGGATGCGATGAACAATATATTTAAAGACAGTCTTGAGCGTCATGCCAATGTGTGCCACGGCTGCTTTAAAGCTATTTATACCTTAAGTCTGAAAGTGGCAGAAGAGCGGGGTATCGGTGCTATATTCACAGGGTTGTCACGTGGTCAGTTTTTTGAAACCAGACTTACCGAAGAGCTGTTTACCAACCCTGATTTCAACGTAGACGACATTGATGCTGTGGTGCTTAACGCTCGTAAATCCTATCATCGGCTTGACGATGCAGTAAGCAGGCATATGGATGTGTCGCATGTGCAGTCCGGTGATTTGCTGGATCGCGTCCGGTTTGTCGATTTTTATCGCTATTGCGATATTAATCTGAATGAAATGATCGAGTTTCTAGAAACCCGATTGCCTTGGGTGCGGCCTTCAGATACCGGGCGGTCGACAAATTGCCTGATTAATGATGTTGGTATTTATGTGCACAAGCTTGAGCGCGGGTACCACAATTACGCCTTGCCTTACAGCTGGGATGTGCGATTGGGTCATAAAGTAAGGGACGAGGCGCTAGATGAGCTTGATGACGATATCGACGAGGTACACGTGCAGTCGATTCTATCGGAGATCGACTACACGCCAAAAACCAGGAGTGCTGAGTCTGCTGACTCTCTTGTGCTGTACTACGTCGCGTCAGAGTTGCTTGATGAAACTGCGTTAAAAACTTCACTGACCGAATTTCTGCCGCCTATCTATATACCGTCACAATTTATTCCACTGGAAAAAATCCCATTGAATCGTAATGGCAAAATCGATAAATCAGCACTGCCATTACCGGGGCCAGCTGCGACCGAGCGACCTGAGGTGATTGCACCACCGAAAAACGCACTTGAGTCTCAGTGGGTCGAGTTGTGGTGCAACATTCTGGGTTTGTCAGGTGTCGATACCGGGGCAAACTTTTTTACTCTCGGTGGTGATTCTCTGAAAGCGGTGCAGGTGATTTCGCGAATCAATCAGACAGGTTTTATCTATACAGTGCCGGATCTATTTGAAAATCCCACCATCAGTGCGTTGGCGTCGCTTGAAAGAACGCGTAGGGAAAGAGTAACCGGGCCGCTACATACCGAGGCTTTTTCGCAGGTTAGTGCGGCACAACTGGAAAAGCTGGCTGGATTGCTGAAAAAACAACCCAGGTAAGTATCGACAGGGCATCGGTTAGTTTGCCAGCCAGCTATGGTCGAGCGCACTGTAGGCACCACAGCCGAGCTGCTTCAGGGTTCGGTCGATTTCGTCCCGGAAAATCGCCATCACCTGCTCGCCACCGCGCGTGCCAAGTGCGCCCATTCCCCAGAAAAAGCTGCGGCCGGAGAACGCCATTTGTGCCCCCAGAGCTTTTGCGCGGACCACATCCATGCCAGTGCGTATGCCACTGTCAACCATAACGGTCATGTCGTCCGATTGGTACTTGGCCAGCTCGGTCAGGCTTTGCATCGTGGAGGGCGCCGCATCCAGCTGTCGGCCGCCGTGATTGGAAATGACAACGCCGTTAATGCCCATCTCGATTGCAGCCAGCATATCAGCTTCGTATTGAATGCCCTTGAGTACCAGCGGGCCGTCCCACAGCTGACGTATCAGTTCGATGCGTTCACGGGTGACTCCCTGCATGTTGAAACTGGTTAGAAATTCTCCCAGGCCCTGGTTGGGCGTTTTTTTGTATTGCAGTACATTGACAAAGTCAGGACGACCACAGCGCAATGTGTTGAGCGCCCAGGTCGGGTGAATCATTGATTGCCAGATGATGCTAGGTGTCATACTGAAGGGCAGTTTCAGGCCGTTTTTGATTTCGCGGTTGCGTTTTGCTCCGACCGGTATGTCGAGTGTGACGACCAGCGCTTTATAGCCTGATTGCTTGACTCTTGACAGGATATCTTTCATAACATCGACGTCCTGCGGCACATACAGCTGGAACCAGCAGACATCCGGTGCAACCTTGGCGATCTCTTCCAGGCGTGTGGTGCTCAGCGTGCTTAAAATGTAGGGGATGTTGTTTTTTTGCGCCGCAGTTGCCAGCGCGATTTCCGCTGCCGGCCACATCATATTACCAAGGCCAACCGGTGGCACACCAAACGGCATGGCGTATTGCTGCCCGAAAATTGTAGTCGTAAGGTCAGCGGTTGACACATCTAGCAGGTAGCGGGGAGTCAGCTGAACTTTGTGCCAGTCATCGCGATTGCGTCGTTTGCCATGCTCCTGATCGATACCCCCGTCAACATAGTCATAGGCAAAATTGGGGATGCGACGTTTCGCGCGTGCTTTGAGATCGGGTATCGACGGATAGCGGGTATCGTAATTCATAGGTGTTGAAGCTCACTGGTGGCCGCAGATAGCGCAAGCGCCGGGAAGTGGAGTGGTTAATTATAAACATAAGCTTGCGGTGTTGCAGTCGGCGCTACTCCTGATCGGCGCCGAACCGGTAAGCGGCCTGGTATTTAAAGCTGACCGGTCGTCAGTCAACGCGGTAGAATATCGGGCAGAATGTCGTGTATCAGAATAATCGGGTGGAGCTTTGGCGCAAAAAAAATGGTATGTGGTCTGGCAGGGTCGTACCCCGGGTATTTACCAGGACTGGGCGACTTGCAAAAGTCAGGTCGATGGCTTTGCCGGTGCCCGTTATAAATCGTTTCCAACCCGCGCCGAAGCCGAATCCGCCTACAGCGGGTCGCCTGGCGCGACTGCAGCTGCTGGGGCTAAGTCGGGCACAGCGCAGGCAAAAAGCGCCTCGACCCGGCAGACGGTGAAAACCTACACCGCGGCCGAAATTGCCGATATGTCTGTTGATACGGCGATTTACACGGATGGTGGTTGCGAGCCTAACCCCGGGGAGGCAGGTTCCGGTATGGCTGTTTATCGCGATGGCCAAATCAGTGAGCTATGGTTTGGTTTATATAACCCGCGAGGCACCAATAACACGGCAGAGCTCAATGCCTTGTTTCAGGCCTTGGTTCTGGCCGCCGAGGAAGTTGCGGCAAAGCGCACGGTAGTGGTTTTCTGTGATTCGAAATACTCTATTCAGTGCGTGACTCAATGGGCTGTGAACTGGCAGAAAAAGGGCTGGAAAAAAGCCGGCGGTGAGATTAAAAACCTCGAGCTGATAAAGGAGATGTTTGCCCTGTATCAGGAGCTCAAGAGCCAGATAAAAATACTGCATGTGAATGGTCACGTTGGTGTTGAAGGCAACGAGCTCGCTGACCGTATGTCGATTAAGGCAATTGCAGAACAGACCACCGACTTCAATCGTTATACACAAGAGATTAACCTAAAAGAGATTCTGGCGCTGCGAGCGGGGTAGGCTTACTGCCCGTTGTTATGATTGTTGTCGGCAATCAGGGACATGATCTCGAACATAACAGCGGAGGCGACATAAGCGGTGATGTTATTTGGCGAGTCCTTAGTTGGCATCATGCACACGACATCACCGCCAATGACGTTCATGCCGCGCAAGCACTGGATCAGTGCACGTGATTCATTCATCTTCAGGCCTTCTTCGCCGGGCTCCAGATTAGACACTGCCGGTGCGACGGTGGGATCGAGGCTGTCTAGATCAAATGTGACATACACTGGTCGATCGCCGAGTGTTTTTTGTATCAGTGCACAGGCTTTTTCCAGGCCCATGTCACGATACTGCTGCATGGTTACCACTTCATAGCCAAGGTTGTACGAGGGTTGCAACCAATCGAGAGTACGGGGATTACCGCGCATGCCAAGTTGCACTGATGTGCTTGCGTCCACGTCACCCTGATGCACCAGGTACGAGCCCCAGTGTGCGGCAGATTTTTTTGCTCCCAGGAAGTGATCGAGTTGCTCGAATACGTCGGTGTGGGCGTCGATGTGCAGCAGTGACACTGGCTGGCCCCCGGCAAGCTTGCCACCGCCCAGTGCCTGCACAATGCCGCCGGTTATAGAGTGGTCGCCACCGATCGATACCGGGTTCACTCCGGCTGTGTCGAGCCGGGTGATAAAACTGCTGATGCGTTCGATGCAAGCTTCGTTGTCGTTGGCTTCGGGGAAAGGTACATCACCGACGTCTGCGATGCGGGCGCTTTCCCATGGGTCGAACCCGAATTCAAGATGCACGCGCCGCAATTGCTTTGAGACGTTGCGCACCGCACGTGGCCCGAGGTGCTGGTCGCGTTCGGTGGTTCCATTGCCTGCCGCGTGTGGCACGCCAAGCAAGGCGATGTCTATCTCTTCGAACCGTTGGTGATGTTCACAACCGAAAAGCGTCGGTACTCCCCACCAGTAGAGAGAGTCCATCATTTGCTCTGGTGAAAATTCGGTCGGTTGAGTCATGGAGTGTTTCTCGGACATGTTTATCTATTGTGGAAGCACGCAGAGCATCTCGTACAAGAGGTTGGCGCCCACCAGGGCGGTGTTGCCACTGGTGTCGTAAGGCGGCGATACCTCAACAAGATCTGCTCCGACGATATTCAAACCACTGCATCCCCGGATGATTTCCAGTGCCTGCCATATCGTCAGACCCCCTATCTCAACAGTGCCTGTGCCAGGCGCGAATGCCGGGTCGAGACTGTCGATATCGTAGCTCAGGTAGACCGGCGAGTCACCGATTGTGGCGCGTACCTGCTCCATCAGCGGTACCATTGATTTGCCCCAGCATTCCTCTGCCTGCACGACAGTGAAACCCTGATCACGTGACCAGTTGAAGTCATCAGGGGAGTATCCGGTGCCCCGCAGGCCAATCTGGAACACTTTGTCGTTTAACAGTAAACCGTCGTCTACTGCCCGTCGAAATGGTGTGCCGTGGGCTATTTTTTCACCGAACATGTCGTCATTGATATCGGCATGCGCGTCGATGTGGATCAGTGCCACGGGGCCGTGCTTTTGCTTCATGGCTCGCAAAATTGGATAGGTCAGTGTGTGATCACCACCCAGTGTCAGTGGTATGCAGTCGTGCTGCAGGATACCGTTGTAGTGCTCGGTGATGATATCGACAGTTTTTTTAAGGTCGAAAGTGTTTATAGGGACATCGCCGACATCGGCTACCTGCAGTTTTTCGAATGGTGCTGCGCCAGTCGCCATATTGTAGGGACGAAGCATGCAGGACTCGGCGCGAATCTGCCGTGGTCCGTGCCGGGTGCCCGAGCGGTTGGATGTACCAATGTCTATAGGTATGCCGACAAAGCAGGCATCCAGCCCTGCTGCTGATTCAGCACCCGGTAGTCGCATCATGGTTGCCGGGCCGCCGAAGCGGGCCATCTCGTTGCCACCCAGTGGCTGGTTAAACGGTGTGCTCATGTGGGACTCTTTGTGGTGTTAGCATTCATTTAAAAATTTGACGATACGGCGACACCCTTCCACCAGTACGTCATCGCCAAGAGTGAATGATATTCTCACCCAGCCGTCAGCGCTGTTACCGAATGCACCGGCATCTAGAACGGATACACCGGTGGCGTGGTACAGCGATCGGCAGAATTCATCGCTGCCAAGGCCATAGCCTCTTACATCCACCATCACATACATAGCTGCCTGTGGTGTCAGTACGGTCAGGCGGCTGGCCTTTGCCAGCTCATTGGCGACCAGGTCACGCCGTCTGAGATAGATATCTCTCATGGCAAGACTGGCATCGCGTTGATCGGTCAGGGCTGTGACCGCGGCTTCCTGAATGAAGCCCGGCAGCCCGTAGAGCATGCACAGTGCAAGGTTGTCAAAGTGCTCCGACAACATGGCGGGGCCTATCGCCCAGCCGATGCGCCAGCCAGTCATGGCGTGCGACTTGGACAGGCTGTTGATGGTGACGGTGCGTTCGGCCATGCCGGGCAGAGAAGCAATCGACAGGTGCTCGCCTTCGAAAATAATATCGGTGTAGACTTCGTCTGAAATTACCCACAGGTCGTGTTTTATTGCCAGTGTGGCGATAGCCTGCAGTTCTTCGCGAGTCATCACCACGCCGGTTGGGTTATTAGGTGTGGTGATAACCAGTGCCCGCGTTTTAGGGGTGATTGCCTGCTCGATCAGAGATATCACCGGTCGAAAGTTGTTGTCAGCCGGCTGTGCGACAGGAACTAATATTGCGCCACCGAGTTGCAGTGAAGCCTCGTAACTTACGTACATTGGTTCGAGCGCAATTACCTCGTCACCCTGATCTAGCAGAATCAGGCTGGTTGAAAACAGAGCATTTTGAGTCCCTGCAAATACGTAGACGTTGTTGATCTCACAGGGTACGCCGGATTGCTTCTGGAAATCTGCCGCAATCGCGCTGCGTAGGGCGTCGCGGCCCGGCACGGTGGCGTAGTGGGTGTCACCCTCCTGTAAGGCTTGCCTGGCGCTCTCGACGATTGCCGGCGGGGTCGGGAAATCCGGGTCGCCGACACTCAGCACGATAACATCTTCACCCTCGGACAGAGCGCGCTGTGCCTGGGCATGTATCTCCCATGCGGCGGCCCCTTCGCCACTAATGCGGTCAGTAAGCGATGAAACTTTCATTGTTGTTTATTCCAGGTAGCGGTGACGGGCGTGTTTTAAAAAACGGCTTCAATGAGGTAAGGGCCTTCGCTCGCCAGACCCGCTTTGAGTTCACGTATCAGGCTGTTTGTATCGGTGGCTAATCCTGCTTCCACACCCATGCCGCGTGCCATAGACACCCAGTCGAGGTCGGGGCGGTTCAGTTCCATCATATCAGTGGCGATGGTTCCGGCGTCGGCACCAACGTTTTTCAATTCGTGTTTGAGGATGGCATAGGCGCGATTGGATAACAGTATGGTGGTGATGTCTAAGTTTTCGCGGGCCTGTGTCCATAGTGCCTGCAAAGTGTACATGCCGCTGCCATCCGCCTGCAGGGCAACCACTTTGCGGTTCGGGCAGGCCACCGCGGCACCAGTGGCGAGCGGGAAGCCAATGCCAATTGACCCGCCGCATATCTGTAGCCAATCGTGAGGGGCCGCGCCTGCAGTCGCCTGCGGCATGTTGCGCGACGCGGTGATGCCTTCATCAACCACAATCGCGTTTTCCGGTATCAGGTGACCGACGATAGCGGCAATTGAAGAGACGTCCAGTGGGCCGTGCGCAGGCAGCGGTGGTGGTGAAGGGCTTTGTATCACCGGTTTCCTGTCTGAGACGTTTAACTCGTCGGCCAGGGCCTGCAGTGCCAGCATGCCGTCTTCATCGGGGTGCGCGAGGATATGAGGGGTGCAATCCTCAGCCCACAGGCAACTGGGTTTATCGGGATAGGCGAAAAAAGCAACCGGTGGTTTTGCGCCAATACAGATTAGATGCTTGTAATCAGCAAGTACTTTGACAGCGGCATCTACCGGGTAGGGAACACTGTTTATCGGTACTCTGCCAGCGCCGCGTTCGAGCCGCGCATTTGACGTTTGTGCCAGCAGTGTTGCGTTTGTCGCCTGTGCAATCCGGCTGGCTATTGCCAGGGGTTCGGCGCGTAACGTGTGCCCGGTCATGATGAATGCCGTTGACTCACCGCTGCGGAGCACGGCGGCAATTGCGCTGATGCGATCGGTCGGGACCTCTTTCGGGGCAGGAGGGGTCAATGGCGGGGCAGGCTGCCCGGCAGCTTCCCATGCGGTGTTGGCAGGAAGTATCAGGCTGGCCACCTGGCCCGGATAGGTGATCGAAGCTGCAACCGCCGCCGCGCCGTCGGCAGCGACGTCCTTTGCTGAGCGGCTGGTCTTTACCCAGTGCGACACCGGCTTTGCAATGCCTTCTATATCTGCGGTCAGCGGTGCGTCGTGTTCTACGTGATAGGTTGCATGCTCGCCAATTATATTTACTACCGCGCTGGCGGCTTTTTTTGCGTTGTGCAGATTGGCAAGTCCATTGCCAAGCCCCGGTCCCAGGTGCAGCAAGGTAACCGCGGGTTTATCGCTCATGCGGTAATAGCCATCGGCGGCGCCGGTGACTACTCCTTCGAACAAACCAAGCACACAGCGCATGCCGGCGATTTTATCCAGCGCTGCAACAAAATGCATCTCGGAGGTTCCGGGATTTGAAAAGCACACGTCGATGCCTGAGTCGATCAGTGTCTGCACCAGGCTCTCGGCGCCATTCATGGTGTTGCTGCGAGTTGTCATTCCGGGTCTGCCGTTGTTGGTTCGGGGAGAGTGCCTGGTAAGGTTTCGCTCTATATTCTAGAAATCGTCACACCAGACTTCAACGCGGTGTATGGCATTGTTGCCAAAGCCTGCTGTATCCCACGGTGGGGCAAGTGGCTGGGTTTGATGGTTAGCGTCGGTGGCGCGGCAACACACTGTGTGCTTGCCCCGTGTGGCGAGCCAGTCGAATTGCCAGCCGCACCAGCCGTAGGCGCTGTCACCCTGCTGTAAGGTGGCGTCATGCCAGACATCGTCAATGCCAACTTCAACGCGTTGTATCGGCACGCCGGCGCCGGACCAGGCACGCCCCTGTAATGTCATGGTGCCGGGGCCGACAAGTCGTTTTCTAGAGCTCCAGTCGGGAATCCCCGGCGGCACCATCAGAGACTTAACCCGCATATGAGTTACCGGTGTACCGATGTCTGATTCGGATTCGCGGTAAACGTAGGTTTTCACTTGCTGGTAGCCGTTGAAGTGATGGTCGATGGCCTCTATCTGCGAGAGCCATTTGACACTGGCCATGCCGTACCAGCCCGGTACAATCAGGCGCAGCGGGTAACCGTGTTGCGGAGGTAAGTCGATGCCGTTCATCTGCCACGCCAGCATAACGTGATCGTGCAGGGCGTTGTCGGGTGTCAGACTGCGCGCGAAGTTGTGTACTTCACCGCCGTCGACGCCACGGTCTGTGCCATGGAATATCAGTTCTTTGCAGGTGGATTTAATACCGGCGCATTGCAGCACATTGCGAAGCGATGTTCCGGTCCATTGTGCGGTGCCAACCGCTTCGACCGACCATGGCTGACTTGGCCACCGCGGCGTGACATGGCGACGGCCGTTGCCGGCGCACTCGAGTGTGACCGTTCGACTGATGACCGGCAGGGCTTGCAGGTCTGTGAGTGACAGGCTGACTGGATTATCAAACAGTCCCTGCAGGCTGAGCGTCCAGTCGGTCGAGTCTGCTACATAGGGGATGTCAAAGTGATTGAGTAAATAGTGCGCGCCGGTGGGGGTGATGTCGTTCTGCAGTGTTTCCAGCAGGGTTCCGCTGTTCCGGTTTGCCAGAGCGAGTTCATCGGCTGAAAAATCACCACTGGTGTGCTGCTTGCCGGCTGGCTGCAGGATCGGGTTGAGTTCGGTCAACAGCATGTCTCGTGTGAGGTCAGTTGGTGATTTTCCACGGGTTGCGTGTCTGCTCTATTTACTGCCCGGGGACTGTGTCGCGTGTGAATACCGGTTCGTTGGGGCGCGACATGGTTTTGTTGTAGCGATAGCCGGCCGTATCGAAACCGGTGAGATCAGCAGCGGATTTAATCCGGTGATCAATGATGTATCGAGCCATCATGCCCCGGGCTTTCTTGGCAAAAAAGGAGATCAATTTATATTCGCCGTTTTTCTTGTCTTTAAAGACCGGGCTGATTAACTCACCATTGAGCTTCTGCTTATTGACGACTTTGAAGTATTCGTTGGATGCGAGGTTGACGACCAGAGATTTTTTCTGTGAGGCCATATCACTGTTGAGGGAGTCAGTTACGTTATCACCCCAGAAGTGGTAGAGATTCTGACCGCGCTTGTTTACCAGCTTGGTGCCCATCTCAAGGCGGTAGGGCAGCATCAGATCCAGTGGTCGCAGCACACCGTAGAGGCCACTTAAAATTCTCAGGTGTTTTTGCGCAAAGTTGACGTCTCGTTTTTTCATGGTTGCGGCGTTTAATCCGATGTACACATCACCCTGAAAAGCAAACAGGCTTTGCTTGGCAGGCCCGGGTTCCAGCGGCTGCTTCCATGATTTATAACGGCTGACATTCAGCGTGGCCAGGTTGTCACTGATGTGCATCAGTTTACCGACTTTGCTGGCCGGCATTTTTTTGAGCTGGTTGATCAGCTCCTGTGAGTGGTCGAGAAACTGCGGCTGGGTATTATCGTTAACCTGTGGCGGTGTTTCGTAGTCCAGCGTTTTGGCGGGTGAGATAAGGATAAGCATGTGTGACTCAGTGGAATAGCTAATGCCTCAAGGTTACGTCGCACAGGGCAAGCTCGCAATGCTATTTTCGCTTTATTGACGGCGTTGAGCAGTGTCGTTGGCACCGGGGTTTCTGGCATGGTGATGCCGTGGGGGGGAGGGGTAACCTGTTGACACCGGCCGGACCCTCTGCGAAGTCGGCGTAAAAGAGTTCAAGCCCGGGTCAGCAACAGCTGCGTGTGGCAACGCCGGTAAGGATTGATTCTTTGAGTTGTGCAGACTGAGCCCGGGAGTTTGGAACTGTGGTGCGGTTAACACTGAGGTGAATCGATTTTTGCTTTGCAGAGGGCGTGGTGCTGGCCAAATTTCGGATCAAATTATATAAACGGCTCAAACCGAAAACCATTGGATAGCCGAAACGTGCCAGCGCCACCCTGATTTACTGTGTCCGGCCGGAAGCGATCCGGCGGTTATACTCAAGGCGGTGCTGATCAGCGATTATGGGTGCTGCTGAAGCGTCTCTGACGTTTTCTGCGCCAAAAGCTCGACCACCTGGTCTGATGATCCAAAATAGTTGGCGATAATTATCTCGACGTCCGGATGCTGCAGCTTTTTCTGTGCGACCTCCTGAGGAATATCCTCTGCGACATGTCTCCCCTGTGACAAAAAATACGGGTAGACCACCACTGTTCTGGCACCCCGATCAATGCATTGCTGAATCCCATCCGGAATACTCGGCTCTGCCAGTTCGAGAAAGGCACATGAGGTATCGTCGGCATCGTTTGACGGGTGTCGTTGCAGTTTGCCGGTCAACTGCCGAATTTCTTCGTTGGATGCTTCCCGCCTGCTGCCATGCGCAATAAGTAACAGACTTTTCATAGGGTTCCCTTGGTTTTTTCGTTGGAGCGGTGTGTAAAAGCGACGCGGTGCAACGTTAGTTGGTAAAAAATCCGGCAAAGCCCCCGGGTGGTTCGAAGCGTCCGTCCTGCCACACCAACCGGGTTGGGCCGGGCATAGTCTGCTGCTGCTGCGGATGTGCTTTGTCGCCGGGGTAGGTCAGTGTGCGTGTGCGATCATCGCCTTTGATGACAAATGGCTCGATCAGATGTGGATCGTTGTTGCGCGCGTAATCGAAGCAGGACTCGATACTATCATGCTGCGACAGTGATGCGAGCGTCATGATCTGCGGTGGCGCCAGCGTGATTTGCCTGTCGTAGTAGGCGGTCAGTGCGGCGCGTGGCGTCAGCCAGGTACTGTCGGTGGCTTCAACGCCATCGTGTGTGGCGGTTTGGCCGTCCGGGATCCGGGCTAAAAAAAAGCGCGCATCGAAGCGCTTTTTCATCAGTGCCGGGTCCTTTGGCGTGACCCATCGCGACCATGGGTGCAACTGACTGGCAGTCAGTGTTACACCGGTTTCCTCGCAGGTTTCACGGCAGGCGGCAGCGAACAGGGCGGCCGCGCGAGTAGACGATAAGCCGGGTTCATGCAACAGAACCTGTGCAGGCCGGGCCAGGGTATCGGCGATGGATACACCTTCGTCGTGATCCGCTTCATCGAGCTTTCCGCCAGGGAAAACCCAGGCATTGTTCATCACTGTTTTACTGTTACCGCGACACAGCAACAGCACTTCAAATACGGCCGTGTTGGCGGATGTCGGCTCGGTAACCGGTAGGCTGTCCCGAAGTAAAACGACGGTTGCGGCATCGCGGGGTGGCGCGTTGATGGTATCGGTGTTGAGAGAGTTGCTCATGGTTGTATCGCGTTGAGTGTATAGCGGTATGAGGGATTCATCGCCGGCACTGTTACTGTCGGATTTTGTATCCGGTTTTAAACATCCACCAGACAATCCATAGGCAGATTGCCAGAAAAAGCAGAATCATCGAGATACTCAGTGTGATGCTGACGTCGGCTACTTCGAAAAAGCTCCAGCGGAAACCACTGATCAGGTAAAGCACCGGATTAAACAAGGTGATTTTCTGCCAGAAAGGCGGCAGCATACTGATGGAATAAAAGCTGCCGCCAAGGAAAACCAGCGGAGTGATTACCAACAGTGGAATCAATTGCAGTTTCTCGAAATTATCCGCCCAGATACCGATAATAAAGCCGAACAGAGAAAACGTAATGCAGGTGAGCAGAAGAAATGTCAGCATCCAGAATGGGTGCGCGATCTCAAGCTCGACAAAGAGGCCGGCGGTAGCAAGAATAATGGCCCCAATGATGAGTGACTTGGTCGCCGCCGCCCCGACAAAGCCCAGCACGATTTCGAAAAATGACAGCGGTGCTGAAAGAATTTCGTAGATCGTGCCGGTAAACTTGGGAAAATAGATGCCGAATGATGCATTGGAAATACTTTGCGTCAGCAGTGATAGCATCAACAGGCCAGGGACAATAAATGATCCGTAGGGCACACCTTCGACTGTCTCAATACGAGACCCAATCGCTGCACCGAAAACGACAAAGTAGAGTGACGTTGAAATAACCGGTGAGGCGATGCTTTGCAATAGGGTATTCCAGGTGCGCAGCATCTCAAATTTGTAGATAACCCTGATGGCATGCCAGTTCATGGATCTGCCCTGACGAGGTCTACAAATATGTCTTCCAGTGAACTCTGCGAGGTGTGCAGATCTTTCAGTGCTAGTCCGGCGTGGTTGATTGCTTGCATCAGTGCTGTGATTCCTGTGCGATCCTGTCGGGTGTCATAGTGAAAGATCAGATTGTTGCCGGAATCAGACAGCTGTAAATTGTAGCTGTCGAGCGATTCAGGAATTGTTGTTATCGGTTTGCGTAGTTCTATGGTGAGTTGCTTGCGGCCGAGCTTTTGCATTAGCTCGGTTTTTTCCTCGACCAGTAATAATTCTCCGTTGTTTATTACCCCGACACGGTCGGCAATTTCCTCGGCTTCTTCGATGTAGTGAGTGGTCAATATAATAGTGACACCGGACTCACGCAGTTTACTCACCAGGCGCCACATATCTTTGCGCAACTCTACGTCAACACCGGCCGTTGGTTCATCGAGGAATAATACCGTTGGTTGGTGCGACAGGGCCTTACCGATTAGAACCCGACGCTTCATTCCACCGGACAACATCATCAGCATGCTGTCACGTTTGTCCCAGAGTGACAGGTCTTTCAACACCTGGTCAATGTAGTCATCATCGGGTGCACAGCCGTGTAGCCCGCGGCTGAAGCGCAGGGAATTTCTTACTTTTTCAAACGCACCGAGGGTAAGTTCCTGTGGCACCAGTCCGATCAGTTGTCGGGTGTGGCGGTAGTCATTGATGATATCGTGATTGTCCACCGTTACCGTCCCCGAGGTTGGGGTAACGATACCGCAGATAGTGGATATCAGGGTGGTTTTGCCAGCGCCGTTGGGGCCGAGTAGCGCCAGTATTTCACCAGGCTGAATGTCTAGCGAAATATTTTTCAAGGCCTGATGGCCGGAGCTGTAGGTTTTGCACAGATCGGCAATAGAGACGATAGGCTGCATGGTTGACCTGTAGTAAGTGGTGTTACGGGTGCGGTGAAGTTGTCTTTCTATTTCACTGCCGTGTCAGCAGTGGCTGTCTGCCGTCGTGATCTCTTTGCTGGTTACTTTAAATAGTGGACTCGCCGTGTTGCAGCCATTGCACAGTTGATTCTGTTGAGGCTTGCTGCGGATGTATCTGCTGGCGCTACCGGTTATTGCCGTTGTTGGTTTAAGGTAATGTGCTTATGTTGTTTTAAGCTCCGCCTGTGTTCAGGACCCGCACTTTGCTGCGCAGTGACGGTCGATTGTGTTTGCTGGCAGGTGAGGGTATTTCAACGACGCCGTTGTCCTGCAATCGGGTTAGTGCTGACTGCACACGGTTGAGTTTTTTCTCACTTAATGACAGTTTCTCGATAGCATCGAGATATTGATTCTCATAGTTTTGTGTCTGGCCGCTGGCCGTCCCGGTACCTGCAGTTTGGGTTGTACCGGGAGCGGCCTGGTGCTCTGATGAGTGAGTGGTTTTTGCGTTCTGCTGCGGATCAGTTGCTGTCTCTGTATCCAGCCCGGTAGCGGTATCGGTTCGACGGCTGTCTGCCGGTGATGCATTGTCGTTGCCTGGCCCGGTGCTACTGTCCTGACCGGTTGACAGGGACGCGGGCCCGCCCTGAACATTACCCGCTGCTGTCGATAGATTGCCCTGTAGCGAGTTGCCTGGGGTGGCCGACTGCTGCTGTTTAAGCGTCTCGATCTGAGTACGCAGTGACTCGATCAGTGCGTCTCTTTCTTGGAGTTGGCTGTCTTTCCGGGTGTTTTTTTCACTGGCCGACAGTTGCTTGCTGGCGGCTGTGCCAGCCACCTCGGAATGACTGTTGTTTTTTGTTTTAGGCTTGATTTCCGACGCTGGAATAGTGAGCTTTGCCTGAACATCGCCAAACGCCGGTGTGTTCCTGGTTTTCGCTGCTATCTTGTATTTGCCGGTATCAGCGGTACGACTTGTCAGCGTCTTTTCACTGGCTGAAATGGCGTGGTCACTGGTGTCCTTCAATGCCATTATTTTAGTCGTGTGCACTTGCTGCAATGGCGGTGCTTTATCGGCCTGGCGCGTGAGCCAGGAGGGCGCTGCTGCAGTGCCCTCTGATGATGTTTCCGGCGTTGCAGTTCTATTTGCGGGTGAGGAGTCGTCCGCTGAAGTGAGGGAGCGGTTGTTCTCCGGGTCCGCTGCACGCTTGATTGCCGGGTTCGTTCCAGCATTTTCGGATTGCACAGATGGCTGGTTCTTCTGCCGGTCGGCGGTCTTGTTCGCAGTGGCGTCTGTTATCGCCAAATCGTCGGGCAAATTGGTTTGCCGTGGTTTGCTGTCGCGCGTGGATGGGTCGGCGGATCCGGCACCGCTGGTACTGCGGTGTTGTGACAGTCGGTTTGCCTTGCCCTGGTTAAAGGGATTTGGCTTTTCGGTGTCGGCTTGTTGCAAGAGAGCCGGCCGCCCTGAGGTCAGCCGCTCGCTATCCGCCGCAGATTGATCTGTGGTGTTGGATCTGTGCTGCCCGGTTGAGGCGATTGGCGGGTTTGTAAGCCTGCCGGTGTCCTTGCTGGTGTCCGGGGAGCCCGGCTGCAGGCCGCTCTGGTTGCCGTTGCGAAAGTGTTCAGTCGGTGCTGTCGGTGAGCCTGTTGATTGATCATGTCCTTGCTTTGCAGTGTCTGCTGACAAGCGCTTTGCAGCACCCTGATTGACGGAAGACACGATATTGGCAGGGGCACGTGTGTCTGTTGTTTGATGATTGGTTTGGTGGTCAGCGGTGGTCGATGGCTGGTTAGCCGTGTCCTGCTTGACGGAGGTTGGGCTGTCGGTATTGGCGCGCGCGTCTGCCGCTCGTTGATGGGTTTTGTGGTCAGTGGTGGGCGAGTTCTGGTTAACCGTGTCTGGATTGACTGAGAGTTGGCCGTTGGTGTTGGTACGCGTGCTTGATGGCTGCCGGGTGTTCTGCTGATCTGCAGTGCGCGCGAGCCGGTTAGCAGTGCTCTGGTCGACGGACGACGAGGTATCGGTGGTCGGGCGCGTGGTTACTGATTGATTGTTATTCCGGTCGCCATCATCAACGGTTGCCGGGCTTGCGCTCGACGATTGTTCAGGCCCTTGTTGGCTATCATCCTTCGAAGAAAGACTCACAGTCCCTGGATTGTAGGGGCCGGGTTGTAACCGTCCGGTCTGCGGTCCGGTCTGCGGTAGCGAGGGCGATGATTGAGATTGTCCCTGCTCAGCTTGTGTGGCGCGTGCGCTGTCTGCTTGCGGTGAGGCTGTCTCGACGCGCTTGGCTGTTTGGTTGCCGGGGTTGTTGTCTGCGCTGATATTCGCTGTCGGCTGTATGGCGCTGTTGTGGTCTGCGGCTTCGGCTTGCGTGTTGGTGTTGTTTGATGCTCTAAACTTATCTGCTTTTGCGGTAGCGGCAATTGAACTGTTGCTAGTCGCGGCGTTGCTGCGTTCGGTCTGGTTGGCGTTGTCAGGGCTTGTTGGCGTTTGTGTGTTGTCACCTGTGGCGTGCTCTGCTGCACCGCGAGAGCGGTTGCCGCCTGTCGTTGCGGAAGGTCCGGCCAGATGTTTGTTTTGTCGCGGAGTCCAGGCTTGCTTGTTTGCGTCTGCGGGCGTTTGCGAGTTGCCGGAAGCTGGCGCGGAATCGGCCTGCTCAGCATTGTGGCGCTGAGCCTGGTTTGGTTGCGCTGGTTTGTGTCTTTTGTGTTCAGAATCCCGGGCTGTTTGGCGGGTAACCGGGATACTGGTTTTAGCGGTATTTGCTGAATTGGTAGAAAGCTTCGCAGCGTTAACTGAGTCTGCAGCGCCTGCGTTGTGGAAGTGGGCCCGGGTGGCTTTCAGCAGTTGATCATCGCGGCGGTTGCGTTTTGCGCCGTCACGGAGTGTTGGCAGGGTTTGGTCCGGTGTCTCTGCCGGCTTTGATTGTTTGCTTGATTCAAGTGCTGATGCTTGCAAAGCCAGACGCTGTGCTTCAGCTACTCGAAGGGCTTTTTTCGCTTTGCGTTTTGCCCTTCTATGAAACACCCATTCGACAAAAAACCACCACAGTACCAACGAGATGACCATCAGTGCTGAAAGACCGATAGCGCCGAGTTGGACGAAGGGTAAATTGTTTAGAAATTCTCGCATTGGCATACCGTAGTCAGAGATCCATTGAGAGAGCGACTGCGGGTGGATCCGTCAGTCAGTCATCACCGTCCATTGTAACGAGAGTTGCACTGCACCGGAATTTATCGTTTGCCATCACCCGTGCGTGAGTTGCCACGTGTTGACTTGTATAAATCAGGCTATGGCCGTTTGAGTCTGTGTATACAGCTGTTTGAGAGGGGGTTGCTGCTGATTGACGTTTGGTACTGCTGTAGATCACGTGGTTACATTGAAACCTTGTAATCTAAGCGACTTCTGAATCCCCGTTCAGCACTAAGCTGCACGCACTGCTAATGTCGATGCAGGCTCCGTGAGCGTTGGGGGTTTATCGTTTAGTGCGGGCAGCCGTCGTCGGGCGTGGTTTGCGTTGAGCGGTTTTTGAACGGGATGACGGTGTTCTTTTTTTAGCAGTATCGCCGTGCTCACGTGGTGGCAGGCCGGTGTGTTGCGTGAGGATCGTCCCTGGCCCCGGATGACTTTGCTTGCTGGTGTTATTGCTGTTTTTTCGGCGCGGGCTTTTGTAGGCGCCATCTCTTTCCGGTTGCCACAGCGGTATCAGGTGCTTTTTACCGTTGCCGATTAAATCGGAGCGTCCCATCTTTTTGAGTGCTTCACGCAGCATTGGCCAGTTGTCAGGATCGTGGTAGCGCAGAAATGCTTTGTGTAATTTCCGTTGGCTGGTTTTACGTACAGTCTCTACTTCTTCGGTTGCCCGTCCGACCTTGCGCAAGGGGTTTTTGCCAGAGTGGTACATCGCCGTCGCGGTGGCCATTGGCGATGGGTAAAAGGTTTGTACCTGATCTGCTCGAAATCCATTTTTCTTCAGCCAGACCGCAAGGTACATCATGTCCTGGTCGGTGGTACCTGGATGAGCAGCGATAAAATAAGGGATAAGATATTGCTCTTTGCCCGCTTTCCGTGAGTATTTATCAAACATCTGTTTGAACTTGTCATAGCTGCCTATACCAGGCTTCATCATTTTGTCGAGCGGTCCTCGCTCAGTGTGCTCAGGTGCGATCTTCAGATAACCACCAACGTGATGTGTTACCAGTTCTTCGACATACTCGGGCGATCTGACTGCCAGGTCGTAGCGCAGACCTGAGCCGATCAATATTTTTTTTATCCCCGGCAGGTTACGGGCACGTCGGTATAGCTTGACCAGCGATGAGTGGTCGGTATCAAGGTTTGGACAGATGTCAGGGTAGACGCAAGAGGGCTTTCGACAGGCAGCTTCGATTTTACTGGATTTGCAGGCCAGCCGGTACATATTGGCGGTAGGGCCACCCAGGTCGGAAATCACACCGGTAAACCCGGGGACGCTATCGCGAATAGTCTCGACCTCGCGGATGATTGAGTCTTCAGAGCGGCTTTGTATTACGCGGCCTTCGTGCTCGGTGATCGAGCAAAATGTGCAGCCGCCAAAACAGCCCCGCATAATATTGACCGAATACCGGATCATTTCATAAGCGGGGATACGGGCATCGCCATAGTCGGGATGAGGAACCCGGGCATAGGGCAGGTCGAAGACGTAGTCCATCTCTTCTGTTGACAAAGGAACAGGTGGTGTATTGATCCACACGTAACGGTTGCCGTGGCGCTGAACCAATGCCCTGGCATTGCCGGGGTTTGTTTCCAGATGCAGAATTCGATTGGCGTGCGCGTAGAGCGCGGGGTCGTTTCGTAGTCGCTCAAAGTCGGGTAACTGAATGCAGGAATTTTCCCGCTTGCTGGCTATCGCCTGCAGGCGCTGCTGTTTGCTCATGAATGTGATCGGGGCAGCCGATGGTGCATTGTCCGGAGTGGCGCCGGTGTTGCACTTGCCAGCGGTCTGTCCGTCGCTATCACTTGCCGCGGCGTTATCCTGTTGCTTTGTGGTGTCCAGATAGGGGCTAGGGATCTTGTCGACCTTACCGGGGGTATCAATACTGCGCGAATCGATCAGATGAACCTCGTCCGGGATGCTGTTGCGCATGAATGCCGTGCCGCGTACATCCTGAATATCGGCGATTTTCTCTCCGCGTGCCAGACGATGCGCAATTTCTACAATTGCGCGCTCGGCATTGCCGAACAATAAAATGTCGGCTTTGGCATCAACGAGCAGGGATCGGCGAACTTTGTCCTGCCAGTAATCGTAGTGGGCAATCCGGCGCAGCGAGGCCTCGATACCACCGAGTACAATCGGCGTTTCTCTGAAGGCTTCACGACAGCGTTGCGCGTACACCAATGAGCAACGATCCGGGCGTTTGCCACCTTCATCGTTTGGTGAGTAGGCGTCGTCCGTGCGGATTTTTCGATCAGCGGTGTAGCGGTTGATCATTGAGTCCATATTGCCGGCGGTGACACCATAGAACAGATTCGGCTGACCGAGCACTTTGAAGGGGTCAGCGGATTGCCAGTCGGGCTGCGCTATGATGCCGACGCGAAACCCCTGTGCTTCCAGCAGGCGACCGATGATTGCCATACCGAAGCTGGGGTGATCGACATAGGCATCACCGGTTACCACAATGACATCGCAGCTATCCCAGCCGAGTTGATCCATCTGTGCCCGTGACGTTGGTAGAAACGGTGCAGCACCGAAGCATTCGGCCCAGTACCGCGGGTAGCCGAATAATTCCGTTGTTACAGGGGCGGGTGATTGCATGAAAATCTCGATGGGACGCTGCACAGAGGGGCAGGTTTTAGCTGTGGCGCGTTATTGTACCCCATCGGCGCTGTGTCGATGCGATTAGCTTGTCGGATGCAATGTGCGTTGGCACGCGGAACGCAGTTATTGCGGGTGCCAAAGACGGGATTTCAGGGTAGGTCTGGTACTGCAAAGGCCCGCACCGCACCAGCTGTGGCAGGTGCGGTTGGATCGGGTATTTGCTGCGGAGAGGTCCGTTTGCCTAGCTGAGGAAATAACCTTCCTGGAGGCTGCGTGCCATGCGTATGGCATTTTCCTGCTGTTGGTAGTAGCCGCGGACCCGCTCGATCTCGGTATAACCATGCGCACTGTAAAATTTACGGGCCTGCCGGTTAGACTCTCGCAGTTCCAGTTGGCAGCACTCCAGACCAGCCGTCATGGCGCATTTTTCCAGCCAGTCGAGTAGTTCGTGCCCGATGCCGCGTGAGCGCCAGTTAGCGTCTACGCCGAGCAGATTCAAATGCGCTTTGCTGTTGCCATAGAACATCAGCCCGAAACCGATCAGCTGCCCGTCGTTTTTCGCCGTGACGACGTTGATGTCGGGTGAAAGAACGCAGCGGCCGATTCTCTCCGGCGTCCAACTCCACTGCAGACCATGTTCGATAATCACGCGCGACATAGTGGCGATGTCATAGGCATCATCAACATGTGCCAACGCTATAGTAGTTTGCTTAATATCCATTTTTGATCACGCTACTTTGCCTGTCATTCAACGTTACAGATATTTGTTGTCGTGAGGCTGTTCGATTCCCGTCTGGCATCGTCTTTGCTTTCGGAAACACTGCCTGTGCAGCAGAAATTCAGAGTTTCTGTTGCTCTACGACTGCCCGCCGTCATTAGGTAATCGACTGCTGTTGCAGCGCACTGACCACGCTGCATAACATCACGATATACCGCTTCCTTAAAGTGATATCGACGCTTACGCGAATCATTTTAACAACAATTTTTCCACTGATCAGAAATGCTTTATGAGTTGGCGATTTAGTGCTTTATTTGTTGGGTTTTCTTTCAATTCAGGTGTCGCCAGTTCAAGTGCAGTGCTCACCTGCCGTTACCACGACGCGACTCGACGGTGAAGCAATCGCCGTAATAAAAGCAACAATAAAACGGGCGGTGATGTGTCAACGATTTACTCATTCCTAACCTCTGAAAGTATGCAGGTGATCCAGTTTCTTATGACGCTGGGGTTGATCGCTGTTGTCGTGCTACTGTGCGTACAGGTTGGTATCAGGCTGCGACTCCTTGACCGTGAGAACACTGAGTTGCGTCATGAAATGTACGAGTTGCATGACCAGGCCGACCGATCGCAGATCCGCATGCGGGATACCCTGGTGTTGCACCGCGAACTAATCCGCAAGGCGGCAGAGCACCTGCAGGGCGGTGAGCAACTGGTTGTCGAAGATTTGAACGGGCTTGCTGCCTACCCGGCCGAGCGGTCCGGTATGGACAAAGGCGTCGGTATCGAGATTCCATCGGCGGCCGTCGGTCTGCAGGAGATACCGGTGAATACCGGACAGAAAGCTCCGATCGCGCAGTCGCCTCGAAATGAACCTCCGCTGGCACAACGAGCGACGGTCTCCTATTTGCGTGATAGTGCAAAAGTCGCCGATCCGGCGCGAAAGTCTGTGGCTGGTGAAAGCGCAGATCAAGATAATGACGCTGACCCTGACCCACTCACGAGAGCGATTAATCTATCGCGTCAGCCCAGAAAATAGGTGGGTTTGCTGTCGGCTGGTTGAATCAACAGTCGGTTTTTTGCGAACTGACTCACAAATCTCCTGTCTGCAGCCACAGGTGACGCGCAGTTCCTTGTGCCACAGTATCCAGAGATAAATACTGCGTGTTGTCTAAACACTGTGCTACGGCAACCTATGTCACCACCCGGGCGTTTTGCTCGCCGCGATTTTTTAAGGAATACACTGCGTGCGTCCTGTGCAGCTGGCATGGCATCCGTCGGTGGCTACAGTGTGGCTGCCAGACCGGAAAGTCGCTCGTTATCGCTTTATGCCCTGCATACACTCGAGCGGATAGATTCGCAATATTGGGTGGGTGGAAGCTACCAGCCAACAGAACTGGCCCGAATCAATCGGGTGTTACGCGATCATCGAACCCACGACATCTGCGCCATTGATGTGCGTCTGCTGGATCTGCTGCATGCAATTCAGCAAGCCTTTAATTGTGATGTCCCTTTCCACGTTATATCCGGCTATCGATGCGCTGCTACAAATGCCATGTTGCGGCGCAGCACCGCGCGGGTAGCAAGCAAAAGCTACCACATGCTCGGCAGGGCAGTAGATTTCCGAATTCCCGGTGTTGCTTCCAGTGATCTGCGAGATGTTGCCGTGCATCTGGGCGTGGGCGGTGTAGGGTTTTATCAGAAATCCGATTTTGTCCATCTGGATACCGGACCGGTTCGTCGCTGGTAAACGTCGTTTCGTGCAAAGCCGGTTGCCCGGCGCCGGTAGGTTTTTATTACGTGTTGCACTTGGCAAATCCGTTGTCATATTATTGACGTTTTGTGTCTGCAACTTTACGATTCCCCCTAACTAGTTTCCTGACTTCCGCTTGTGGCTTTAAATCCCGGCAGGTCAGGGAATCGCTCTTGATGAAGGGGAATTGGAATGCTAACTCGAAGACTTCTAGGTCGTAGTGGTGCGGTGGCGATGCTAGCCGGTGCGTTGTTGTTTTCGGCTACAGCGCAGTCGGCAAAGCTCGGCGTACGTGTGCTGGATGGGAATAGCGGATTGCCGGTGGCGAATGCCTCTGTCTGTCTCGGTACTGCCGCAGACCCGACCGCTTATGGTACCGGAGTCACCGGATTCAGCGGCGTTGCTTTATACGATAATGTCCCCGATACGCCGGTGCTCATTACTGTCTCGAAGAAAAATTTCCGCGGCATCGCGCTGCAAGCCCCGGCCGGTGGTGATAATGTCATCAGGGACATCATCGTGACTGAAGGGCTCTCCAGCAAAAAGTGTCGGGCACTGAAGTTTGTTAATTTAAGACCTGGAATAACTAAAGGTCCGCAGTCAACTGACTGGCCGCTCACTATTACGGCGCTGTCGTATTTCCCGAGTGGCGATGATGGTTTTTCGTTTCTGTCCTACAGTCAGGGAGAACCGACGCATTATCGTGTGAGCACTGACCCGAAATTCAAGGGTGCTGAATGGAAGGATTACAGTGATGTGTTGCACTACGCACGACGTCAGGACGACAAAGGCGAGGGCACTCTGTACTTTCAATTGCGAAAAACAACCACAGTGAGTGGTGGGCAGATAGATGCGCTGTCCGATGTAACCAAGCAGATGGTAGTGTTCGGCAACAGCTAGAAATGTCCGCGTTACGGTAAAAGCTGCAGTAGATATTTACGGCCGGGAAGTAAGGCTGAATGTTATTGCGAGACCACACCCGAGGGTGTGGTCTTTTTTTTTGGAACGCTATTTCGTGCCATTATAGAGGGGGCATCGGTTTAGCGCATGCGGTCCCTGAAAACCGATCGTGCACGCGCCATTGTGTACGCACTGGTAACCCTGATAGCTGATCTGAGCGGTTACCAGGTTGGTGGGTTGAGTTTTACAGTTTCTACTGCGCCGCCGAAACCCTCGTGCCTGTATCTGCTACCTTTTTTTCAGTGATTCAATCTCATCTTCGCTGAGTCGACGCGTCTCCGATTCCAGCATCACGGGGATGCCATTGTTGATCGGGTAGGCGATGCCGGCTTGCCTGCTCCAAAGCTCTTCTCCGATTTGTATCAATTTTCCTTTGGTAACCGGACAAACCAGTATGTCCATTATTCGACGATCGAGTTTCACTGCGAATTCCATCATTGTAAGTGAGTAGGCGCCTAGTTTAACCGACCAGGGAGACGCCGAGTCTTTTTTGTAGCTCGGTGCTGGTGGTTGTATAGAGCGTATGCACTGGTTTGTCGGGCCGTTGCAGTGCCGCGATATGAAATGCTGCAAGGGTGGCTTCATGAAATCCACACAAAATGAGTTTGCGCTTACCGGCATAGGTGTTTATGTCACCAATCGCATACAGCCCGCTTACGTTGCAGGTGGAGCCGGCCGGGTCCACCGCGACATGATTGGCCGTGGTGTTGATACCCCATTGATCGAGCGGGCTCAATTTAGGTGAGCTACCCAGCCTTGGTAGTATTACATCTAAAGGCAGTCGCATTGTTTCCCTGGACGACAGGCTGATGTTCGCGGCGGTAATTGTCGTTTCGGATTCCACATCGGTGAGCTTGCCATGCAGTTGATTAATAGTGCCTGCAGTCACCTGGCGGGCCAACTCGGTTAGGGTTATGTCATCAGCGCTTAGGCGTCGTTTGCGATGCAGCAGCGTTGTCTGCCGTGCGATTCGGGAGCATTTCAGCGCCGTCATTAGTGCGCCGGGCGTATCGCCAATGACAAGCACTTGCCGATCCTGTAAATCGTTGTCGGCTGGAGAGTCGTAAAATATCTGACTGCCCTCAAAGGTATTTAATCCGTCGACACGTAATCGCACCGGTGTAAAGGCACCGGCGCCGGTGGCCAGAATCACATAGCGCGCTGTTATTTTTGTGTGATGATTTGTGCTGATTAGAAAATCATCTGTGCGCTTGTCGATCGCAACCACCTGGTGGCTCAGAAAAAATGTCGTGTTGAACGGTTTTAGCTGCTTATCGAGGTCTGTGATGAGCTGGTCCGCGCGCGTGCACGGAATGCCGGGTATATCGTAGATCGGTTTATCCGGATAGAGCTCTGTGCACTGCCCACCGGGCTGAGCCAACGCATCCACAACACAGCAACTGATGCCCTGCAGGCCCAGCTGGAAGGCCTGAAACAACCCACAGGGGCCAGCGCCTACAACCAACGCTTCAGTGGTGTGGGTGGCCTGTTCACCGAAGGTGGGCGGCTGGGTAGCGTGACTACTGGGTGGCATGAGTTTGCTGGTTCCGATTCATACAGTGGCGCTATTGCTGCCTGCTTAGAACGCCATGCGGGTGGACATGAGCTATGGCAGGCGAATAGTCACACGCAGTAAGTGAACTTCGTCATCTGGATCGAAGCCCACAAAGATGCCTATCTTACACGGCTGGCTTGCGCGTGGCGTAAATTGAACTACCTTAACTAGATGTTGGGGGCGGATGCTCAGATTTCTACACTATTTTGTGCAGGTTAGGTTTATGGGGTTGACGCAGCTGTTGCTGTTCAGTTTGATCGCTGTCGTAGCATTGGTGACCGGGTGGTGGGCCCGAACGCGCTCGTCGCGCGTGGTGTTTGATCAACTGCAGCGCGAAGTAACCCGCTTGCGTGCAATCGAGGCGGTCGCTAATGAACGCAGCGTGCGTATCGGGGAGGTGCAGGAACGTTATATCGAGGCCACCGAGTCGTTGCAGAATGCCAATTCAGAGGTTGCCAGCCTGAGGACAGCCGCCGGCGTTGCTCAGGCCGAGCTGCGGGAGCATAAACTATTTGCAAAACAGCGTCTGGCGGCGTTAGAGCAGCAGAATATCGAATTCTCAGAGCGCTTTGAATCAATATCGTCAAAAATTTTTGTCGACAATAACCGACGCATGGCAGAGGTAGCTGAGTCGCATCTGAGCGGATTGCTCGCGCCGCTGAAGGAGCAGATTGGCGACTTTAGAAAAAGAGTTGAAGACACCTACGACAAAGACTCTCAGGATCGCCATCTGCTGAAGGCGGAAATTGTGCAGCTGAAAAGTCTCAATGAACGCATCAGTCACGACGCGATCAATTTGACCAATGCCTTGCGTGGCGATAACAAAGCGCTTGGAAGTTGGGGGGAGCTGGTACTGGAGCGGGTCCTTGAGGCCGCCGGGTTGAGGCAGGGAACGGAGTACGAGCGGGAAATCAGTTTTACCGATGCCAGCGGCAAGCGTTTGCGACCTGACGTGATTATTCATTTGCCTGATGGCAAGGACATTATTGTCGATTCAAAAGTGTCAGTCGTGGCGTTCGAGAAAGCGCTTGCTCACAGCGGCGAGCGTGGCCGCTGGCTGGGACAGCATGTCAAAGCGCTACGCAGACACTGCGACGGGTTGAGTAGTAAATCGTATGAGTCCATTGACGGACTGAATTCTCTCGACTTTGTTCTGATGTTCATCCCCGTTGATGCGGCGTTTCAGGCGGCTATTGAGTATGATCCTCAGTTGTATCAAGACGCGTTTGATCGAGATGTTGTGCTGGTGAGCCCAGCCTCATTAATGGTCACCTGCCGCACCATACAGAATGTCTGGCGCAGTGAGCGGCAGAACCGGAATGCACTGCAAATCGCCAGAAAGGCTGGTGAATTGATCGATAAGTTCGGTGCCTTCACAGCAGAGCTGGACAAGGTTGGCAGCTCATTGGCTAATGCATCAGACTCTTTTGAATCAGCGCGCCGCAAGCTTAGCACCGGTCGCGGTAATCTGATCGGGAGGGCAAAAGCGATTCAGCATCTCGGGGTTAGCGGCAAAACAGAGCTTATAGACGCAGACTGAGGAACTTCCAGCGATGGTTGCGGTCGGAGAATGCAGGTGTAAGCTGCCTGATGTAAACTGCTCCAAACCTTAAGTATCTATACGATGTGTGACCTCAGCCCGGCCTTGGCCGGGCTTTTTTTTGGCCGTCACGCGGGGTGATGCATGGACGGGCCGATGCGTTCGCTGCGCGGAGTGCGGCGGAATTTTTCCCGATAGCACTTGGTGAAATGCGATTGGCTGGTAAAGCCGGCAGCGATTGAAATGTCGAGAATCGGCAGACTGGTTTCCAGTAGCAGGCGGCGGGCATGCTGTAACCGAAGATCCATGTATTTCTGCTGTGGAGTGCACTGTAGGTGACGCTGAAAAAGGCGCTCGAGCTGTCGTTGTGAGACACCGATGCTTGCCGAAATTTCACCCGGCGTCAGGCGATCCTCAATGTGTGAAGACATTACCCGGAAGGCTGCGGCCAGTTTGGGTGACTTGCGAGCCAGTGCGGTGTGCTGGGCAATTCCCTGAACATCGGAGCTGATGCGTATTCGATCATGGAAAAGCCAGGTGCAGACATCGGTCACCACTTCCTCTCCGTAGTCTTCGGCGATCAGGTGCGCCATCAAATCGAGCGCGCCGGTGCCGCCGCAACAGGTGTAGCGGTTATTTTCGGCAATGTAGACGGAAGGGTCGCTTTTAATGTCCGGAAAAGCCTCGCGGAAGGCGTCAATGCTTTGCCAGTGGATAGTGCAGCGACGTCCTTGCAGCAAGCCTGCGTTGGCCAGCAGCCAGGTGCCGGTACTGATTCCACCAATTGCGGTGCCTGCCTGTGCTTGCTGCTGAAGCCAGCGGATAGTTGCTTCTGGTTTATAGAGTTGTGTACTGACACCGCCACAGACAAAAATACGGTCGAATCTGGTCTTCGGGTCTGGTTGGCCGTCAGGTGTGACCAGCAGTCCGTTACCAGCCTCAATCGGTCGGCCATCATCGGTCAGGATGGTCCAGTGATACAGTTGTTGGCCGGCGGTGATATTAGCCGCCCGAAATGGTTCAATCGCGGAGCTGAACGCCAGCATGGCGAACTCCGGAGTGAGCAGAAAGGCCAGTTCCACCGTGGGGCTTGCACGATCTATCATCGACGCGTCCGTTATAAAGTTTGACAAACTTACGTGAATTATCGCATCGGATAAACCGTCTTGATGGCACAGCTGGAATTTCCGCGCAACGATAGCAGAATGTGTCTTGCTAAACGACGTTTTAAGCTTAAAAAAGGGCGCGTAAGCAACTGATTTTTAGTGCTAATGGCTTGAATTTGATTGTTTTTATTTAAATTGTCTATACAATAAGGAAATCTGCGGCGAAGTAATAGCGGGTTGCAAGCGATTTGTGGGGCCTGTACGCGGACACGTTGGCCACTGCCTTGTCCTGATAACTCCAGCCTCGTCACGGTGCTCACTCGCCGACGCAAGTTGGTTTTGATTCAAAACAGGCTTATTCGCCTGGTGTTACAGAGATCTGATTCACAATGTCTGAAAAACTGCAAGGGACCGTAAAGTGGTTCAACGATGAGAAAGGCTACGGCTTCATCACGCGCGAAAGCGGCAGCGATTTATTTGTCCATTTTCGCTCGATTATCGGCGAAGGCAGACGCACGCTTTTAGAAGGGCAGTCAGTGAGTTTTGTCGAGGTTGAAGGGCAGAAAGGCCCTCAAGCTGAAGAAGTGACTCCCCTCTAGCGGAGTACCTTTTCCAGAAAATGGCCAGCATTGCTGGCCATTTTTGGTTTTGAGCCGCGGGTCAGCAGACTCCGCGGTATTGTTTGCTTGCTGTGTATCTAAATTACCAGCACTTTGATGAGTCCCCACCGGTACCGGCGGTAGCGCCACCAAGGCCATCCTGCGTCAGAGTCAGAGTCGCACAGTCGTTATCGCCAGATTGTGCGCCACCGGCGACGGGGGTGGCGGTTAACTTATAAGCCGTTGCGGTCTCGCCGCTGTAGGACAGCGTGTAGTGCTGATCCGGTGACTTTGTCGGGACAGTGGCTCCACATCCCACGTATGTAAATTTTTCGGTGCGGCAGCGCTCCATTATCTGGCCTGCGGCGCGAAGGCCGACCTGACCGTCGGTTCGTCGTGACTCGACCATAAAACGGCTGTAGTTTGGTATCGCGACGGTTGCTAGCAAACCAACGATCGCCACAGCGATAATCAGCTCAATTAGCGTAAAGCCCTTGCTCTGGGTAGCATGTTTCATTTCGGATTCCTACAGAAGTAAGATCCGTCTCTGCCGAGACGGTGAACAGTGAACAGACAAGTAAACTTTCGGCAGCGATCAGAATAGGTGAAGCCAAAGCCCCGGGTGCGTGTTGTGTGTATCAGGTTGTTGGCGCGAGAATTGCGACTGCAGGGATGATATTTTCGTTCAATCCGTGTGGCTATGACATCAATTTTTCCTTACAGCGAACGCGGTGTAACACTCATCGAGCTGTTGATTATCGTTGTAATCCTGGGTGTGCTGGGCGGGTTGGCTGCACCGAATTTTGGCAGTTTTATTAGCGCCAGATCGGTTGAGGCTGAGACCCGTCGAGTGATCAGTGCGCTAAAGCTCGCTCGAAGTGAAGCGCGTGCGCGAGGGGCTACCGTAACGCTCGCCCGGACGGCGGCCGGCTGGCAGGGGCCGATCACTATATACGAAGATACCACTGGACCTAACGGCCCGTTTGCCGCACCTGACGAATTGGTGAAAATGGCAACAGAGACGGGGCGCAACGTCGTCGTTCTGGACGATCAGGCAACTTCATCGTCAGTGCCGTCAGATGTCTGGATCAGCTTCAATATGAAGGGGTGGCTGGCCGAAACCAGTGCAATCACTATCGCGCTGTGCGCCCCCGGGCTGCCCGATTCTGAAGGTATGTACATCGCCGTAAATCGCGTTGGTAAAATACGCGAGCGGCCCATTGGGACAGATAGTAGAGGCTGCACGCCGTGAATCGCAATGTTGAAAAGGGCATGGGCCTGATTGAGGTCCTGATCGCTCTGGTAGTGTTTGCCCTCGGGGTTGTTGGTATGGCGGGGCTGCACTTGCGCACTCTGAGTATGTCGATGGATTCAGTTCAGCGCTCTGTCGTGATTGCCAAGTCGCAGGATGTTGCTGACCGAATTCGCAGCAGCGGAGCCCCGCCTAGTTTGTATGTTGGTACCTATGCAAGTGCCGCGTGTGCCGTCGTGCCGGCGGTAAGTTGTGTCGACTCCGAGCTCGGGTTGGCTCAAAGTTGTTCGGCAGCGCAGATGGCGACCTTCGATGTCTGGGAGGCTTTTTGCGGAAATGACTCTGGCCTTGAGGGTGGGGTGATCGAATGGGTAGCACGTATTACCTGCGATTCGGTTTGCACTGGTGCTGGTGCCCGAATGGCGATCACAACCCAGTGGATATCTCGCACCAACGATACCGATGCCTCGGTGGCCGATAACAACAGAACTAATATCGACGGTACTCAGGTGAGCGCTCTGACTGATCAAATGACGTTGAGGTTTGTTCGATGAGAAGCAACCTTAAGGCCCAGCGCGGGTTGAACCTTATAGAAGTGATCATTGCCATTGGCATTGGTGTGTTTATTAGCTTAATGGTGGTTCAGTACATGGCATCGTCGTCGCGCTTATTCCAGCGACAGGGAGCCGATTCCAATCTGGAGCAGAACGCGATATTCGCGGTGTCCAGACTCACCAGCTATGTGCGACAAGCCGGCAGCCGGATCGATTACGGAACAGACGTACCATTCTATATAGGACCTTGTGGAAGCCATGACCCGTGCACCGGTGATGGTGTCGGAACCGCCTCACTGACTGATGTCAGTACATCCGACACTGTTGCAGTTCAAATGCACCCTGATGACGGGTTGGATTGTACTGGTGCGGTGCTGCCATCGGGGTCGCAACTGGCGAATGTATTCTACATTGCCGCCTCGACCGAGGCTGCGGGTATCAATTCGCTTTACTGCCGTGGCTATGATGTGACCGAAAATGCCTGGCTGTCGGCTGCTGGTGTTGCGTTGATCGATGGTGTTGATCAAATGCAGGTGCTATACGGTGTGGCTGATGCAAATGAGCAGATCTATAGCTATTTTGACGCGGCACGAGTGCCGGACGTGGGTGGCAGTGCAATACAGGGCTGGGACAGAGTCCGTGCAGTAAGAATAGCTGTGCTGGTCTCTGACGGGTTTGACTCTGACACCGAGGATCTGGATGTGCGCAGTTATCAACTGCTGGATGGCCCCAGACTAAGCATTACCGACCGCGTTAATCGTAGAGTTTACTCTACCACCGTGGCCATGAACAGCAAGCTGTTGTAGGAGATTCCAGTGCGTAGAGCGGAGCAAACGGGTGCGGCATTGATCGTCGCTTTGGTAGCGTTGATTGCGGTGACGGTGTTGGGCATTGCTGCTATGGGGGACATGTTTACCCAGTCGACTACGGTGCGAAATGAGCAGTTTCGTCAGCGCGTATTTTATGCGGCATCCAGTGAGTTGAATGCCATTGTCAGCACTGTGAATAGCAATGCGTCCTCTGCGGATGATTTTCTTGTCGAAGAATTGCTTGATAACAGAACAGGCATAGATGAATTTCAGATTGAGCTCGATAACGTCAGTTACCCGCAGCAATCATCGACACCTGATGTGACGCTGCAGAATGTGACTATCAGTGCGCGTCGAAATGATCTGTTGGGGTGTGTCGGTGAGAGCGTTGGTCGGGTAAAAGTACTGTCCGGGACTATTGATGCGACGGCGCGGCTTGACGACGGTAAGCCCAATGGGGGTATCCGTTCAACTCAACAGCAGCGCTATGTTTATTGCTGGCCCTGATTTGGACAGTCTATTTGCAACCTGATCAGAAGTGTTGTCCGGCCACAAGAATAATTCAGTGAAAATTCCTAAAAATGATTAATCTTTTACCAGTAGTTCAGCAGTTTATAGTACGCCTGGCGTCGCCCTTTTGTGTCGCCGTCTCGCTGGCCGTGACAAGTGCTGGCGCCGTTGCCGATGATATGGAAATCTACCGTGGCCTGGCTGGCCCGAAAATACTGTTTGTTCTCGATGCGTCTGGCTCTATGGGATTTAGCGACTCGGGCTATACGGGCACTCGAATGGATCGAATGAAAATTGCATTGAGTGAATTGCTCGCTGGCATGAAGGGTGTGGACGTGGGCGTTATGGAGTTCTCCGGTAACGTGACAAACGGGAGTAACCTGAACGTTGAATTACTCCACCCGGTTGCGGATGTTGAGGACAATCAGCTCGCTTTGCAGGCCGCAGTTCAAGGAATGACGGCCGGAGGGGGCACGCCCACAGTGTCCGCGCTTTATGAGGCTGCACAATATTTTAGAGGTGCAGCACCGAATCTGGGATCACATCAGGGATCATCTATCTTTGGAGGCTCCACCTATCAAACACCAGTGACTCAGGAATGCGAGTCCGGCCACATTATATTGCTTACTGATGGTATCCCGCGTCAGGCAGATCCCAACATAGTTCAAAAGATTACTCCGCTGTACGGCCCCTGTGGCACGACGCCAGACCCCGGCGGCACCTGTGGTGCCGAATTCGCGGGAGGAATCGCCACGACAGATCAGCGCAGTGACCTTCCCGGCGTAAACACATTGACCACTCACGCTATCGGATTCAATCTGGAATCCAACTGGGTGACCAGTGTTGCTGCAGCTGGAGGTGGCGTTTACCAGGACGCTGCGTCTTCGCAGGAGTTGCTTGTTGCGTTTGAAAGTATTTTGAACTCGGTGAAATTAGCCTCTGCGGCATCTGCGCCATCGGTATCGGTAAATGCCAGTGAGACCCGTCATCGCGACGAGCTCTACTACTCGTTTTTTCAGCCTTACCGGCTCCCGCGATGGGACGGCAATGTAAAAAAGTACCGCTTGCTGAACGGGGAAGTAGTTGATGCCGATGATCAGCCTCTGCTGGATGCCAACGGCGAAGTGTCAGGGACCTCGGAAAGTTTCTGGGCGCAGGTGGTCGGGGGCGTCAGAGTTGCTGATGGTGAAAATGTATCAGATGGTGGCATGGCCGCCAGACAGCCGGTGAATCGAAAGTGGTATACCGATGCCGGTGCCTCACCTGCCGCTGATGGAAAAACGACTCCCTATCTGGTCAGAAATTCCAACGTCATTTCACCCGCCTGGCTTAATGCCGCCTCGAACGCCGAGCGTGATTCCTTAGTGGACTGGGTCCGCGGTATTGACTCAGTGGATGCAGATGCCGACTCGAGTACCAACGACGCGAATCACTATGTAGCCGATGGCTTGCACAATAGTCCTGTACTGGTCGGCTATGCTGCGCAAGAATCCACCGGTTTACTTAAGGAGGCCGTTTTTACCGCCAACAATATGGGGGTTGTCCACGCCGTGGATGCCAAGACCGGTGATGAGCTTTGGTCCTATAGCCCGGCTGAGCTGTTACCTAAAATTAAGGAATATGTCGACAACATTTCTACATCCCATGTGTACGGTCTGGACGGAAACCTGGTTGTTCATTCGGAAAGAAAACTGGTAACCAGCCTCGACTATGAACTGGAAAAAGCCTGGTTGTACCTGACACAGCGCCGTGGTGGTCAGAGTGTGGTTGCTCTTGATATCAGCAATGCGCTTAGCACGACTGACCCGTTTAAGGTGATGTGGAAAATTCATGGTGGGGTTGCCGGCACAGATTTCCGGGATCTCGGGCAGACCTGGTCAACGCCACAGGTGATTCCGGTGCGCTATGGTTGTCCTACGGATTGCTCGTTGAAGAACGTGCTAATGTTTGGTGGGGGCTATAACCCTGTGTATGACGATACCTCACTGACGTTTCCTGTGACACCGGCTGCGACGGGGCATGGCAACGCGATCTATATGGTGGATGCAGAAACGGGCGAGTTGCTATGGTCTGCCGGTAATGGGTCGCATCATTCATTGGACCTGCCAATGAATGACAGTATTCCGGCTACACCGGTGCCGGTTGATACCAACTCCGATGGTGCGGTTGATATCCTGTTTGCATCTGATATTGCTGGCAAAGTGTGGCGTATCGATCTTGCCGCAAAGCCGGCCACTGCGGACGACATCGCGTCCAGCGGTGGCGCGATTGCAGAGCTCAATGGATCGGGTGAGTCGTTGCGGTTTTTCAATCGACTCGATGCAGTGGTGAGTGGAAATACTGAAGGCACGGCCTATTTCAGCCTTGTGCTGGGTAGCGGCATGCGTTCTAGTCCGTTGCACGATGAGCCCGGAACCAATCGCCTGCACGTGATAAAGGATCCCTGGGTTTTTTCCTATCCGATGAGTGCCAATATCGACCCTGCCACTGGCAAGCGTTTACCGGAGTACTCTTATGTACTGAACTCTGACAACACGCGTTCACCAATTGCGCCGGGAAATCTCTGGCAGCACGGCACAACGCCAGGCGCTGATAGTCTGCAATATGGTTTCTATAAAAATTTCACCGAAACCGGTGAGAAAATCCTGCAGCCCACCGTAACGCATTCCGGGCAGATATTTGCGGTGTCGTATATTCCACCTGATCTGGCGGCGCAAAACACCTTCTGTGCTTACGATACCGGCTTTTCGAGGCTTCATATTCTAGATTTGTACGATGGCAGCAACGGACTGGATTCCTCTTACGGCCCGCATCTCATTGTGGGGTCCGGTATTGCGCCAAACGGGGTGATGGTTGATACCGGTGATGGCAGTGGTACAGATTTTGTGATGGGGCTTAAGTCTGAAAAAGTGGATGATCTGCTGGGTGCCGGTAGTACCGATCGCTTTCGTCGTTTTATCCGCACTGGATGGTTAGAAAAAGATGCTTTGTAGATCAATGAAATCGGGACAAACCCGCAAGTCACGCGTACGAGGCTTCTCGCTAATTGAGCTGCTTATCGTTGTCTCCATTGTTGGCATACTGGTGGCCTTCGCATTGCCGTCGTACACGCAGTATATGGTGCGTGCCGGTCGCACCGAGGCATCGGCCACGTTACTGGCCGTGATGGAGCGACAAGAACAGTACTATCGCAATAACCTGTCCTACACAACAACCTTAACGGACCTTGGCTACGGTGCTGCGAACGTTGAGAGTGAATCGGGTTTGTATCGGGTAACGGCGGGTACTTGCGATGGCGGCCTGACGATACGCCGCTGTGTATCGCTGACAGCGACAGCGCTGGAGCGCCAGGTAAGCGATGGAAATATCACGCTTAACAGTCGTGGTGAGAAAACCGGTAACTGGCCCGGTCAGTAGCCATAGGCCGGACTGTGCCATGCGACCTGCCAGCGACTGCGTCGTTGCAGCTACTCACCGGCTGGTCAGTTGTTAAGCCCGGGCACGGTTCTGACAATGCCGTGAACCGTCACGGTTCGAGCGTTGACTGCCGGAATCTGGCCAGTTGACGTGATCATTATCCGCTGCCCTGAGAATACATTAGTCGAGCTGCCCAGCACCGGGCCCGCGCCTGTCGAGGAGTAGGAAACGCTTGCCGTTGTATTCGGAATTGGCACAGCGACGGTCTGGTTCACCGGTGTTGTTGAGCTTAACACCTGGGCGATTAGTGCTGTGTTTGTGATGGTTGATTCCACAGCACTTTCTGACGCCTGAAAGGTTATGTTCTTCTGGTATAGATTTGAAGACATCTGTTCTTCTATTGATGCATTTTTCAACGCGGTCACGCCTAGCAGCGAGATGATGACCAGCATGATTAAAGCGACAAAAAGAGTAACGCCCTGCTGGCTCTTTGGTGAACTATTCATAATCAGCTCTTTTAAGGTGTCAGTGAACGGTTGCGTAGCCGGATAGTCGTATTGAACGCTGCGCGCAGTTGGCGATCGCTGGCATGTTTCAGCGTCGTACTGCCACCTGACGGTCCAACCGGCTGGTCGGCCACCAGATAAGTACGATCATCGTTACCTGACGTCACATGATCGATCGAGCCGATCAGCAACCCGATCTGCACGCTAACCACGCGTTCCATATTCAGGGTGGCATCGTTGGCGGGCAGATACCGAACTGTATCGTTGGGTAGTTGTTCGCCGTAGAGGATCTGCATCATCTCGACGCCCTCGATCAATTCGGTGGGTGTGCCGATCGGGGAGGTGGTGGTGTCCAGCACAAAGAGTGAGCTGATGTCGTTACCTTTGACATCATCGCGACCGCTGTCCCCGACAAAGTAGGCGTTGGATTCAAATGCCATCACACGCATCGGGGTCGCAGTAGCGCCTCCATTGACCGTGTAGGCGCGGTTCAGGTTGGTCTGTGTGTTTGCTGCCGCGGCGTAAGTGACGGCGACCCCTGTTGCTGAGATCGTACCCACGTCCGTGGCGCGGAAGATGTCAGCACCCGAACAATCTGAAATCATAATCAGATCACCGATGGTCAGCTGATCGGGGTTTAAGGCGATATTGATCGGATTTTCATTTCTATTGGCCATGCTGCTGGCAAGAATAGTCGTTCGGCCACTGGCGTGCTGAACATAGATAACATCGCTGTTGGCGATGGGTACGGTCCCGGCATTGGTCAGATCACCATGGCGGGCGGGGCTCCATCCTGAACTCCTGATTTCCGATCCCCAGATTGCACCGGTTGGAAGTGAAATGGTTGGAGCGACTTTGGCGATTACATCAGGAGAGGCAGCGCCGTCCGTGCAGCCCTGATAGCCTGCAAGGCGGATATCGTTTGATAAAATGTCCAGAGCCGCACGACCACGCTCTTGTATCCGAGCCATACCACTGGAGAGCTCTTGTGATTGCTTGTTGCTGGAGAAAACTGTGACCGCGCCGGACAGCACCACCAGGCCAATAACTGAGGCAATCATGAGCTCTATAATCGAATAACCTGATTGCCTGCCGGGTAGCGACCGCGGTTGGTGGTTGTGTTTATCATGCATTATAGAAACACTCCAACTTCAATTTTTCGGGCTTTTTCGCTCCCTTCAACAAGCTCACTCCATTCTACGGTTACCGTTCGCAGGCCGTTGGCGTCCGGGGCGGATATCGACCCCTTAGCGCCGCTGATGCCACTGGAAGCGCCAGCCGCATCTCCTTTACCGAAATGATTGGCAAACATTCGAAGGTCGTGGTTGGCTAGATCACTGGCATTGCAGCCGGTCGAGATACAGCTGCTCGCAGCGGGGACGGTATCGGTATCGAATCCGTCATAGGCACCACTGGAGACGCCAGCCTGATTCACTCTCATGCGGTCGATAATATCGTTAGCCGCCATGGTGGCGTGCGATCGCATCATCGCCCCCTGGGTGTAGTTGAGCCCGAGCAATTGCATTTTCGACCCGGCCAGTAATCCAATTGCAAGCACGACAACGGCGAGCAAAACTTCGATCATGGCAAAGCCTGATTCCTGTTTTTTTATATCCATTGCGATCTCGCGTCGTTAGGGTGAAGGGCAGCTGACATTGTTGTTACTGATGTCTTCGACGATATTGTCGCTATCAATGCCGTCGGTGGCCATTCTTCCCAGGCCCGTGATCCAGAGATTGAGTGCCATCGCGTTGTCATTGTCCTGGCCGTTGCATATCAGGATGGTGCCCTGCCTCTGCAGTCTGCCGCGCGGCGCGATGCTCAGCCGGGACGGGTACTCTGTAGAGGTAATGCTGATGGCTGACGAGACGGCACCCTGGCGGCGCAATACTGGTTCAGGGGCGTCGGCGGTGCCATCGCCATCCGAATCGAAGACATTGCCGGTATCGAGTGCGCCATCGCCATCTGCGTCAACAAAGACCAGCCAACCGTCATCCCAGGTGGCAGTGGTGTCGCAGGTGGCTTGATCAGAGCTGGCGCACAGGGCCACGACTGCTGAGCGCTTTACCGCCTCCAGCCGAGCCAGACTAATGGTGCCAACCAGCTCGTTGTAGATAGCTGATTGCTCGCTCTTACGCACGAAGTTGCCAAAGCTTGGCACAGCGATTGAGGCCATGATGCCAAGAATGATGATCGATATAAGGAGTTCGATCAGAGAGTAGCCGGTTTGAATTTTCATAACATGGGGGGTATCGACGTAATTGCGCCCCCATTGAGGCGGGGTCTCAGGGAGCGCTGTAGGTTCAGTTGAGGAGGTTTGTGTTATCCACTGAATTACCTGGGAAAAGGCAAATACGCAGCAATATAAAAAATCCGTGCTGTTGGCGTGATCTGTGAACTCTCCCGAAACTTGCCAGAGTGGTCCGCATTTGAAACATCCCGGTCGTTTGCGGACAGTGGGCAGCGAGGCTTATTCGTATATATTCTGGGAGATTACAATGTACTTGACTGAGTTGGCCTGAAATGAATTTGCGTCTTGGCATCGATACCGGCGGCACTTACACAGATGCGGTTTTACTGGATGACGCTTCGCAGCAAGTGGTGATGAAAGCGAAGTCGTTGACTACCCGCCATAATCTTGTTGAAGGAATCTCCACCTCCATACAAGCCACCATTGCGGATCACAATCCCGCAGAAGTTAATCTGGTGTGCCTGTCGACTACGCTCGCCACCAATTCGATTGTAGAGGGTCATGGTGCCCGCGCCGCTCTTATGCTTGTCGGATATCAGCAATCGCAATTGCAGCTAGCCAATCTCGATGAAGCCGCTCGCGATCTGCCAGTGATTTTCATTGACGGTGGTCATGATGCAAGCGGACTGGAGCGCGTGCCGCTGGATCTGACCAGGGTCGCGGCTGAGTTGGACGGGCTGGCAGATTCTGTGTCTGCCATTGCAGTTTCGGCCATGTTTGCTGTCCGCAATCCAGAGCATGAGAAAACCCTGCGGGATTTTATCCGGGAGCGAACCGGGCTGCCGGTAACCTGTGGTCATGAACTGAGCGCCTCTCTCGATGCCCCGCGCAGAGCATTAACCGCGCTTATTAACGCTCGACTGATTCCGTTGATTAAAAGCCTGATCGATGCCACCCGGTCAACACTCGACAATCTCTCAATCACCGCACCGCTGATGGTTGTGCGTGGCGATGGCACCTTAGTCAGTGCCGAATTTGCCAGTGCGTCGCCGGTTGAAACGATTCTTTCCGGTCCGGCCGCCAGCGTGGTTGGTGCGCAGTACCTTGCCGGCTGCGATAACATGCTGGTATCGGACATCGGCGGAACGACGACAGACGTGGCGATGATTCGTGGAGGTGAGCCGCAGCTCAGTCATGAAGGTGCATCGGTTAATGGCTGGCGTACGATGGTAGAGGCGGTGCAAATAGAAACCCATGGTCTCGGTGGCGATAGCGAGATCAGCTACGATCGAGAGAATCGTCAATTCTCTATTGGGCCCGGTAAGGTCACGCCACTTTGCATACTTGCCGCGCAGTATCCCGCTGTTGTTGCTGAGCTGCAGTCATTTGTTGACGAGCCCTGGGTCAAAACCAATATGGCTCGATATATCGTTTTGCGTCGGCAGCCTGCCGCAGAGACTCGACTGACTCATCAGCAGCGTGATCTCGTTGATCAGGTGGCCGAGCATCCGCAGTCAATGCAATCGGTGTTTGCCGAGCGGCATTTCTCGCTGGCACTAAAACGATTGATCGAGATTGGCATTTTAACCACGGCCGGGTTTACCCCCACGGATGCGGCCCACACGGCAGGATGGTACTCGCAGTGGAACAGCGACGCATCCCGGTGTGGTGCCGAATTGTTGCGCCGATACAGTGAGTTCAATCTGGGCCAGCGCTGGGACAATGCCGAGGCGTTCTCCAGTAGTCTGCTGCGGCAGGTTTCGCAGGAATCAGCGCTGTGTTTGCTGAGTTCAGCCATTAATGATGAGCGGGGCGTGTTTGGTGTGCCTCTGCATGCACGCGAGCGGAACCTGCTTACTCAGATGTTCAAAAGTGCTGCCGGGCAAACGACGGCTGGATTGGTTGGGCTGAATGCCCGGCTAACGGTACCGGTGGTTGGCATTGGTGCGCCGGCGGCGAGTTTTTATCCACCGATCGCTGAGTTTCTGCAGGCTGAAGTAATCGTGCCGGAACACGCTGAAGTTGCAAATGCGATTGGTGCTGTCGTAGGTGTTGTCAGGCAAAGTGCGCAGATCACTATTACACCAGTGTCGGCCAAACGGGTGAAGGTGCATGGGCCAGCTGAGTTGCGTGAGTTTGATGAGCTGGAGACCGCAGCGGCCTGGGCAAGCGATCTGGCCGTCGAGATCGCCACCGAGCGTGCTGAGCAGGCTGGTGGCAAGCAACTGCAGGTCGTTGTTGATCGCCGGGACAATATCGTTGAGCAAGAGGGTCAGACCACTTTTTTTGAATCGACCATTATCGCGACTGTCACCGGTCGTGCCGGCTAGAATAAAACACACTGGTATTTTCTAGAATGCAGCGCGATACGCCGATGATACCAGTTGCAATGGAAGAGGTTTTCGCCGGCAGCGCGTAAGAAGATCGTGTTGCAGTGAGGTGCCACTCAGTTGTGGCTGCCGGGGTGATGTGATGTTTCCTAACGGTGGCTAAAATCTACAGAAAGCGGTTATTGCTCTAGTCGGATACAATGACAGGAAATCCCGAACGGCCCGATTAAAGTGCTAAAGCTACTGGTTTTGTGCCCCAGGGGCGGGCATGGAATCCGTGCCTTGCGGGGGTGGGGCTTCGTTCTCGTGAGGGGGTGTGTCCGGGTTTGATTGCGGGTCGCTACTGTCAATGGGCGGCATCAGTTGACCGGTCGGTAGATTGGAAAGATTATTGCCGCTGCTTGTTAGTTCAGGATCGTCGGTTATGGCGATTACTTCAACAACGCGCTTTTTACCGTCGACGGTATCGTGTATCAACATAAGATTTGGCAGAAGCTTGCTTAATGCTGATTCGATCGACTGCTCGACAATATCGATTGATACTCTTTCATTAACCTCAGCGATAAAATTGACCGCGATGCCGCTTTTGGATTCGACTTCCTGCAACACCTCTTTAAGGTTGGCATTGTTGGCTTGAATAGATATTTTTTCGTCGGTGAACTCGACTATAAATCCTTGCTGTGCATTGGCTATTGTGTTGCTGAATAGCAGTGCCATGGCAAGCACGTTGTAAATCGACGGCATTCTGCGCCTGGTTTTGCCGCAGATCAGAGAGAGAAGAATGTACAACTGCCTATCCTCTTAGCCGGTGTTTAGGTGGTGCTTTGAGTCTCCGGCGGGCTTGTGCCGCAGATTTCCGCACGTTTTACCTGGTTATATAGTCTGCTCGCAGTCCGGTCAATGGTTTTTTGCGACAAGAGCCTGTTGCTGTTAGCGGCTTGTGGCTTCAGTCGCCGCGGGGCCACAGACGACATTGGCAATCGGTACTATCGGGGGAGTGACTCTGGTGTTCGCCGGCAGCCGGGCGGGAAATCGCCCGACATATCGGATCAGTATGCTGCTTGCCAAGAAAAGTGCTTATGTACGCTTGCCATTTTGCTTGCAGCGAAGCGTCAATGCGTCCTAGTTTTCGAGTTTTTCCTGTACGGTTTTAGCCGCCTCGATTGCCACTTCACGCGCTTTGTCACTCGCCGCACCGGCCACGTCTGATGCCTGATCTGCCAGTTCACCGGCTTTGAGCCTGGCTTCGTCGGCAAGTTCGGCGGCTTTCTGTTTTGCCTCGCCAGCCATCACGCTCGCTTCATCGGCCAGTTCCCTGGCTTTGTCTTTGGCGTCGCCTGCCAGTTCTTCTGCTTTTACTGCCATCTCGCCGCTTTTTTCTTTTATATCAGCCGCAAGCTCAGTGGCTTGCTCTTTGGTCTCGTCGGCGGTTTCTTTCAGCACCTCCTTGCTGGCCCCCAGTGATGCCTGCATTAATTGCTTTTGCGGAATTTCCTGTCCGTTCAGGGAGACCGCACGTGGTGAGGATCGATAGTCGTTTCCGGGTGAGCCACGGTCGCCTGCAGGGGGAAAGTCGCATTCGGCGGTGCCAGTGTCGCCACTGCCGGTGGTGTATGCCACCGAGACGAACAAGTGGCGGGTACGTTCGGTTTTTTCGGGCTCGCCCCAGGTCTCAACAGTGCCAACCACATTCTGGGTGATCTTTTTGCACATATCGATGAGTGGTGTGCCAGTCGGGCTGCAGCCATGGATGAAAATTGTCGATGCGATAATCAGCGGATATTTATGGTAACTCATAGAAAAATTCCCGGTGCGTGAACCTGAGTAAAGGATAGAAAGCGGTCTGTCAATCTACCATGATGATCGATATTGTTAGATGTCAATAAACGTATCTAACCGGAAATTAATAGCTTTCCTGCATTATCCTGCGCTTGGTGTTGCCGGGTGCCGGTACGCTCAATCGAGCGCCTTGGCTATTTCTGGCGCGGTCCGATCAATCAGGCGACATAAGGTTCTGGCCAATTGCTCGCTGACAGATAAATTCGCCGGGAAAGTGCATTGTGATTACAATGACTGCTCAGTGTCACCGGATTAACCACGTGTTCCCCAGTATTGATAAACGGTATCTCATCGTCGTTGGCGCGTTACTGGTGCAGAGCGTGACTATCGGATGCATGTTTTCCTATGGTGTTTTTTTCAGCTATCTGGAAAGTGAGTTTTCCTGGTCAAGAACGCTGCTATCGTCAGCCTCCTCGATTGCATTTTTTTGCATGGGTGTGCTTGCTATCGTCGGGGGCCGCCTGAATGATCGTTATGGTCCGCGACAGGTACTGATGTTTACCGGCGTGTGTACAGCAAGCGCCTATGGCTTTATGTATTTTTTATCTGCACCGTGGCAATTGTTGCTGATATATAGCATTTTAGTGGGAGTAGGGTTATCCACTCACGATGTGGTTACTCTGTCTACGGTCGCCCGCTGGTTTCCACGGCGCCGTGGCATGATGAGCGGCGTAGTCAAAGTGGGGGCTGCGTTTGGCCAGATAACAGTACCTCTGGCAGCGCTGGCAATGATTGGCGCAGTTGGCTGGCGAAGTGCGTTTCTAGGATTGGGACTGACTGCATTGGTGCTGCTGATGCTTGCTGCCTGGCTGATTGGTATAAAGGCGACTATACCGAATACACAGACAGCACCCACTGCTGAACCTGCTGGACTGGACTTTGCCGAGGCGCGTGGAACCCGACAACTGTGGACGCTTTGTGCGATGCAGTTTTTATTCTTTGGCAGCCTGACCACGGTTCCAACGCACATCGTGCCACACGGTATGGACAGTGGTATGACTGCAGTTGTTGCAGCGTCTATCCTGTCTGCTATCGCCGCGAGCAGTATTGCCGGCCGGCTGCTGGTTGGTGTGCTGGTAGATAAGATCGGAGGACGCAAGGCTTTTTTGGTTTGTGTGGTGCCGTTAAGCCTTAGCCTGTTGTCGCTGGTATTTATCAGCAACCCGAAGTTCCTCTTCGGTTTCGCGCTGTTCTATGGCTTTGCCCATGGTGGCTTGTTTACACTGGTGTCGCCTTTGGTGGCAGAGTATTTCGGTATGAAAGCGCATGGTGTTATCTTTGGTACTATTCTTTTCTTCGGAACCATCGGAGGGGCGTCTATGCCTATTGTTACCGGTATGATTTTCGACGCGCAGGGTAGTTATACGGTGGCTTTCATTGTGCTGGCGTTGATGGCAGTGGCCGGCATGTTGCTGGCCTGGACACTGTCTCCTCCTGCAGAGCTCAGACAGATGCAGTCTGCACGCGGTTGAGTGGATAATGCTGGCGGCACACAAAGGATAACCCCGGTGATGCTGATCGCCGGTACAATGCGCTGCATAGAAGATAGGGTGGGGAAAAATGATTAGAAAAAGTCTGTCGGCCGATGTTGATATTCCGATGCTTTCATTACCTGATTTTTTATTCAGGCACTCGGCAGAGTTCGTGGATCGCACCGCCCTCGTCGACGGACCCTCGGGCCGCAGCTATACCTACGGTGAGTTCGAAGAGCATGTTCGGAATTTTGCCGCCAACCTGGCCCTGCGTGGTTTTTCCAAGGGAGAAGCCTTCGCGATATACAGTCCCAATCTGCCGGAATATGCCATCGCCTTTTTTGGTGTGGCGCTTGCCGGCGGCGTCGTTACCACCGTAAACTCTCTTTACACTGCAGATGAGCTGGCCAGGCAGATCACGGATGCGTCGGCCCGGTATATACTGACGATAGATCTGTTTAAAGAAAATGCTCTTAATGCTGCTGCAAGTTGCGGCGTGCAGGAAGTGTTCAGCTTTGATAACGCTGTCGGCACCACAGCGTTTGCTGAGCTTCTGACCCCAAACGCAAACCGGCCGCTTATCACTGTCGATCCACTGCACGATCTGCTGGTGTTGCCTTATTCGAGTGGCACAACCGGCATGTCAAAAGGAGTGATGCTGACACACCACAATGTGGTGGCCAATATCAGTCAAATACACGGACTCGATGGATATAGGGCAACAACTCCCGATGATGTAGTGATTGGTGTGCTGCCTTTTTTCCACATATACGGTATGGTTGTGATTATGATTACCGCAATGGTAACCGGCTCGAAGATTGTCACCATGCCGCGTTTTGATATGGAACAGTTTCTAGGGTTTATTCAGCAGTATAAGGTCACACGTGCCGCCCTTGTGCCGCCAATCATCATTGGACTGACCAAGCATCCCGCAGTTGATCAATACGATGTCTCCAGCCTGGAGTATGTAAATTCAGGGGCGGCACCACTGGGTGAGGATGCCTCCACGGCCTGTAGCGAACGGCTGGGGTGTCTGATCACACAGGGTTATGGCCTTACCGAGACCAGTCCAGTCACACACAGTAACCCTTACGAACCGTCGAAAATAAAACACGGTGCAGCCGGACTGGCGTTGCCCGGCACAGAAACCAGGATCGTCGATGTTGATACCGGGGAGTCACTGGGTGTCAACGAAAAAGGAGAAGTACTGATACGTGGGCCGCAGGTGATGAAAGGCTACCTCAATAATCCGCAGGCTACTCGCGAGACTATTGATGCAGAAGGTTGGCTGCATACCGGTGATATCGGCTATGTTGATGAAGACGAATATCTTTTTGTGATTGATCGATTGAAAGAGCTGATAAAATATAAAGGCTTTCAGGTTGCACCGGCTGAACTCGAAGCGGTATTGCTGACGCATCAGTGCATTGCCGATGCAGCTGTAATTCCCAGTCCCGATGCCGATGCCGGAGAAATTCCGAAGGCATTCGTGGTACTGAAGCGTGAGGTATCCGCGCAACAGATAATGGCATATGTCACTGAACGGGTAGCACCCTATAAAAAAATCAGGCGGGTGGAATTTTGTGACGAAATTCCAAAATCATTGTCGGGAAAGATCCTGCGACGGGTATTGGTCGAACAGGAAAGAGAAGCCAGGGGCTGGTGATCGCGCCAGTGGGACATTCGATGTTATAGTTAATGCTTAAGTTACACGGAAACACGGGTCGTGTCAGAGCAGATTCCAGTCATAGATCTCGCTCCGCTGGCTGAAAGCGGTGGGATGAAAGAAGTAGCAGCACGGTTTCTCGCTGTTTATACGCAATACGGATTCGGTACGGTCATTAATCATGGTATTGATGCCGCACTGCTGAATCGCCTGTTTGAAGCCTCCCGCGAATTTCACAGTTTGTCTGCAGCGCGCAAAAAACAGGTTGAGCTGAATACCAACCACCGCGGCTATATACCCATCAACACCTCCACCGATGTCAACTCTGCCTTTGCAGATGTTAAAAAGCCGAACCAGTCCGAGTCCTTTTTAGTGATGCGGGAAGACCTGCCGGATTCAAAGCCGGTGATGAACGGTGCTTATCTGGCGGGTGCGAATCAGTGGCCGCAGTTGGCCGGCTTTCGCGATGTCGTTGAATCTGCGCATGACCAACTGGCGGAACTTGGCTCTGCGTTGATGCAAGTTGCCTGTGTCGCGATGGGGGTTGAGCAATCACAGGTGATGCCTGCTTTCAACTGCCCAACCACCTGGTTGCGACTGCTGCACTATCCTGCTCAGTCAGTCCGGTCTACGGACGGTTTGTACGGATCTGCGCCTCATACTGACTTTGGCTGTATCACGATTCTGGCTCAAGATAACGTTGCCGGCCTGCAGGTGAAGAGTCCTGCGGGTACCTGGATCGACGTATTACCGCAGCCAAATGCACTGGTCGTTAATGTGGGTGACATGCTGCATCGCTGGAGCAACGGATTGCTGCGTTCTACACCGCATCGCGTACTCAACAACGCTGCCCTGGAGCGCTACTCTTGTGCGTTTTTCTATGATCCCTATGTCGAGACTATCGTCTCACCGCTGGCCTGCTGTATAAGTCCACAGCGACCAGCGGCTTTTGAGTCGATTCATTTCGGGGAGTTTCTCAGGGCGGAGCTTGAAGCTTCCTATCAGCAACATCAATAAATACGCGTGGCCTTCAAGATTGAACTCTTCCTGGTCGGAACCTACGTTGGCCGGAACATACTGCAGCAAGCGCGGTTTGCAGATTCGCTGAGTCGATTGCAGATTCATTGGCAGTAATAGTTATCGTGAGGGAAAACCGTCATAGCGTACTTGCCGGGGTTGTTCTTTGGCCGCTTCAGTTCGCTGATGGCAGTATCGGCCGGCCGACTCTAGTGCAGAGTTGTATCCGTACCAGCGACGGTGACTTAACGGCTGCCCGCTAAGCAGTCGCGGTCGGGCATTATGTCATCGTGCCCTCTTGGTTGATGACGCAATTGTCTCTGCTGGCTGCCCGATTGTGTTTTGATATCTAGAGAAGTGTGCTGCCAGATTGACAATTGTTCACTCGATAACGGCATGGTGCACCGGGCCCGGACGTAGAATAGCCGACTTGGTCATAGATTTTTCAGCTTCAGTCAGTTGAAATTGGCCGCTAAGATTTTTTAATCGGGTAATACACATGGGTTCATGTAGTAAATTGAAGAAACATCTGCTTCGAAACACCGCCAGCAGCGTAGTTTGCTTGCTTGCGGCGCTGGGTAGCCATTCCTCCCTGGCGGTAGCAGCGACGCCGGTGCTTCACGCCGACAGTGGTAGATTGACCGCAGTAAAGTTAACGGTAAAAGCGGAAGGTGATGAGATATTTGTAGACACGGATGACGATGGATTGTCCGACTCGGAAGAAGCAGCCATTGGAACCGATCCGGGCAACAGCGATACCGACGGCGACGGCCTGTCAGATTTCAAAGAAGTCCGTATCGGGACAGATCCCACCAGCGCGGACACCGACGGTGATGGCCTTAGCGATGAGGAGGAGCACAACTCAACATTCGAAACAAACCCGTTGCTTGCTGATACCGACGGCGACGGGCTGAGTGACAGGGAGGAAATTGTTACCTACCTGACCGATCCGCGACTCGCTGATACAGATGGTGACGGCACCTCAGACAGTGTCGAAATCGCTAACGGATTAGATCCACTCGTTGCGGATGGAGAGGCAAGTCTGGACACCGATGGTGACGGTCTTAGCGATCTCGAAGAACAGAGCCTGGGCACTGATCCGGGTAACACGGACACTGATGGAGATACATTACCCGATGGTGCTGAAGTCAACACCTACGGCAGTGATCCCTTGTCGGCTGACGGGGATGCCGATGGGTTAACAGATGCTATTGAGGTTAATGACACCGATACTGATCCACTCAACCCGGATACCGATGCCGGCGGCTCACCGGATGGCGATGAAGTATTTATCGGTACCAACCCGACAGATCCGAATGATGATGCCGTCAACCTGGACATCGACAAGGATGGAATTCCCAATGTTGTCGAAGGTGACGCGGATCAGGACCGTGACGGGATTGCCAACTTCAGAGACCTTGACAGTGATAACGATGGCATCACCGATCTGGTAGAAGCCGGTGGTACAGACATTGACGGTGACGGCATAGTGGATGATTTGCTGGATGCCAACAATGACGGCCTCGACGATGGCATTGCAGCGGTACCGTTGTCCGCTCTGGATACCGATAACGATGGCCTTGCTGACTTTCTTGACCTTGACTCGGATCAGGATGGCCTCAGTGATCGCTTCGAAACCGGGGGAGAAGACGGTGATAGCGATGGTCGTGTTGATCAGCAGGTTGACGCCAACGGAAACGGTCTGGATGATTCCGTTGAATCGATACCAGCCACTTTGACCGATACGGATGGCGACGGTCGCCCGAACTACATTGATACCGACAGTGACAACGACGGACTCAGCGACTTTGTCGAAACCGGCGGTATCGACATAGACGGCGACGGGATCAGCGATCTATTTTCGGACAGCGACAATGACGGTGTGCCGAACGGTGCTGATATAGATATCACTGCCGGTCTGGATTCGGACGGTGATGGCATTGACGATATTGCCGATAGCGATCTGGTTGGTGGTGACGGCAATGGTAACGGCATCGCAGATTCCTTCGAATCCGATCTTGACGGGGATGGATGGGATCCTTTGACCAACAGTGATGGTTTTTCTATCGATACCGATGAAGACGGCATCCCTGACTACATTGACAACAACGGGCGATTGATCACCGGTATTCGTGGACACGGTGCAGGGTGCAGCATTGGTGGAGGCTCGACGCCACTTGGTGGCCCGCTGACGCCAGCGCTGTTCGGGTTGCTCCTGATGGGTCTCTTGCGCAGGATGCGTGCCCGCTAGCCTATGGTCGAAAGCGACAGCGCTATTGTCTGGCAATGACATGCCGGATTAAAGGCAGGCCCGGACAGGGCCTGCTTTTTTTTTAACCGCTCGGGGCAAAGGCCTTGGCTGTTTTGTCGAGACCGTGTCGGTTTGTGCCATTGATTAGAGCGACTTAGGCTCCGCCGTTTCGCGATAAAAAATTAACGGCAGCGGAACCAACGCTCGAGCCCGGCGTCTGACCGAGAGTCAATTTAGCGGTATCACAATCAAATCCCGACTATGCCGTGTGCAGTGCAGGTTGCATCTGTCAGCGCGAGGTTGTGCGTGGTTGTAGCCAGGCCAAAACGGTTTTGGTGGATTAAAAAGAAGGTTGTGATGCCGGCTTGGCAAAAATTTCGTAGCGCCGGCGGTGCATAGCCATATCTCCCGGGTGAGCGCTCTATCGGCCGGGGACAGAGCAAGTGATTAGACTAGAGAGTATCAATAGGGCGATAACCACGGTGTGGCGGCGGCTGACCGTGGCTACGTTATTGTGGGTGTTGTTCTGGCCGTCGTTGTGGTTTTTTCGATTGGGTGAGATCACCGGCCCGAAGGCGTGGTTCTGGATAGTCGGAGAACTAAATTATCCAGTGGCCGCCATAGCCTATGTGCTGGTCGACGGGATGCTTCAACGGCCGGGCAGGTCAGCGTGGCAGGTATTTTTGGCTAGCGTGTGTATCGTGGCTGCGTTTATGACATTTTTCTATCAGCGTGCGGGTTTCTCAATGGGGGTGCTGGCTGAGGCCTGGCTTTTCTAGCAACTAACATCACAGCCGTCAGCGTCATGGTATCCTGTACCGGTGAATCTGGACCGTGAAGGACTGCTATGAATACGGACGTACAACGCATTGCTGCTTTTTCTGACGGTGATAGTGGCGGCAATCCCGCTGGAGTGTTGATTGCAGCCTCTCTGCCGAACACGTCCGAAATGCAACGCATCGCGGCGGACGTCGGCTTTTCGGAAACCGCATTTGCGACACCACTCGACTCTGGCGCATGGCGTACACGCTATTTTTCACCAGAGTCGGAAGTGCCTTTCTGTGGGCACGCCACTATTGCGCTGGGTGCGGCACTGGCCCGTGAAAATGGCAATGGTGTTTATACGCTCCAGCTGAACGAAGCTACCATCACTGTCGAAGGACAGCAGGGTACTGGCAGCAAAGATGGATTGACAGCCGCGCTGCAATCGCCGCCAACCTGGAGCAAACCCGTTGATGCCAGTCTGGGTCATGCCGTGCAGGATTTGTTCGGGTTATCGGCAGCTGATCTTGATCCTGCCTTGCCGATGTCGTTTGCGCATGCCGGGGCCAATCATGTGATTGTTGGTCTGCAATCGCGTGAAGTGTTGCGAAGCATGGCTTATGATCAAGCGGCAGGGAAAGCGCTGATGATTGATGCCGGGCTGATAACCATCATGCTTGCCTATGCGGAAACACCACGCTTGTTCCATACCCGTAACCCGTTTGCTTCCGGTGGCGTCTATGAAGACCCGGCCACGGGAGCGGCGACTGCGGCCTTTGCCGGATACCTCAGAGATCTTCAGTGGCCGCACGCAGGCTCCATTGCTATTGTGCAGGGTGAAGACATGGGTTGTCGCTCGTTACTGCAGGCTGACTTCTCAGATACAGTTGGCAGTTCAATCAGGGTGTCCGGTAGTGCCCGTTTTATGGCATAACACCAGCGCCTTCGGCGACCGCTTAGTGGTTCGCTAGCGGGCTTGCGGTTGTAGTTCCCCGTGCGCCAGATGAAAGTGTTCATCAGCAATTGCTTTACTATCATTGATATCGTGCGTCACCATAATGATCGCCCGCGATGATTGATCGGCTATCTGCCGGACCAGGCTTAACATGTGCGATCGTGTCTCTGTGTCCAGTGCACTGAATGGCTCATCGAGCAGAATTACCCCGGAGGCCCGTATGAGTGCCCGCGCCAGTGCAACGCGCTGTTGCTGTCCCCCGGACAAATTGCTGACTCGCTGTTTTTCAAATTTACTTAATCCGACGGACGCGAGTATCTCACGTGCGCGTGCCACCGCTGGTCCCGCAGAAGGTACACTCGGGTCGATACCGACGACAACGTTATCAACAGTATTACGGTGTTCGAAGAGATTGTTTTTTTGAAAGACGGTAGTGACTGGCCTTTTGTCGGGAGCCAGAGCGGTAATCTCTTGATCATGCCAGTATAGATGGCCTGACGACGGCAACAGGAAGCCCGCGATCAGGTCCAGCAGTGTTGATTTACCACTGCCGGATCGCCCGCTGATCGCCGTAATCGTGCCGCGCGCAACCGACAGATTGAATCGGTAGGGATCTGTGTCGGGGGTGTGCTGAAAGCAAACCGCGTCAAGGTGTAGCATGATTGCGTCTCCCCAATAGCATTGGCAGTATCAGGAACACCAGAATCGTCAGTGTCAGCATAAAGCAGGCGATCCCGGCTGCGTCCTGTGTCCGGTAAGAGCCCATTTTTTGATAGAGAAGCCATGGCAATGTGATGAAGTCCTGGCTGCCGAATAAGGCTATCACACCCAGGTCTCCAAGGGACATGCAAAACGCAATAGAGGCAATATAGATGATTTCCCGTCGCAGCAACGCAGACTCGATCATACGCCACCTGGCCAGCCCGTTGAGGCCTAGAGCAAAGGCCAGCTTGTCATAGCGGTTGGCTGCTTTCACGGCAGCGGGTGCCAGTGTTACCACGGCGAACGGAAGCACCATAAGAACGTTGGCGGTAAGCAGAGCAATGACAGACCACACTGTATAGCTGCCGCCTATAGTGCGCGCCAGTAAAAAAAAGCCGAACCCCAGGACCAGTGAGGGAATCGCCAGAAACAAAGCAGATGAAAAGCTCAGCAGTCTGATCACAATAGTTGCAGCCGGGTGCTTACCCAATCGGCTGTTCGTGGCCAGAGTCGCAAAGCTGATTGCCATAGCGATACTGATAATTACTACTAAAAATGTTGAAATCAGCGCCAGAACAATGCTGGTGACTGCCGCTTGTTGGAAATCGCGGTTTAAATAAATTGCTCGATAATCTGAATGTAGTCCATCGCTAAAGACGGCGATAAGTGGTGCAATAAATAACATCGCAAACACTACAATTAGCGCCCATTGACACAAACGCGCCGGCAGGCTGTCGCCCCAGTGTGCATCCGTTTGATCCGTGGCAATCAGTGAATTGTCGGATTTGAAGCGTGTACTTATGGCCACCAGAACGGCACCTATACCCAACTGTGTCAGTGCCAGTCCCAGCGCGCGACCGAGATTAAAATCCAGCTTTATTGCTTCATAGATGGAGACCTCAAGGGTGTTGTATTTGGGAGAGCCACCGAGCGTTAGCACAATCGAAAACGAGGTAAAGCAAAGTAAAAATATAGTGGTCGCCAATGCCGGGAGACTGGCGGCGATGGCGGGAAACTCGATCAGTTTAAATCGCTGCCAGGTATTCAGGCCCAGACTGCGGGCCAGTTTTTTTTGCTGTGACGGAATTGCTTCAAAACGGCCCAGCAGGCTACGCGCTGCGAATGAGGCATTAAAGTAGCCGTGTGCGATCAGAATGCCGCCGAATCCGAATATGACCGGGGAGAGTTCCGGCCCGTTCAGTAGCGCGAGAAGATCGTTTAACCAGCCTGAGCGTCCCAGTAGGGTGACGAGTCCAAGGACCACCACCAGAGTCGGTAGTACCAGTGCCGTTGACAGCAACGCGATGAAAACACCCCGACCAAAAAAGTGCCGGCGGTGGCTAAGTGCCCACGCCAATAATACGCCAATGCTCAGTGACAGCAGCGTAGACAGGCTGGCCTGCAAAGTGGTCCAGCCAATCGTGCGCAGCACGCCTGTGCCCAGACTGATCGACTCAACGCCAGGTTGGATCGCCAGTTGGTAAAGCAGTCCGGCTGCCAGCAGTAGCAGCATGCCGGCCAGCAGCAAGCCCGGCAACAGCATGGTGGCGAATCGAGTTATGGCGTCTGTACCTTTACTGTTGGCGCAGAGATTGGATCAATGCAACGCTCTGCGCGGGTTAGCGTGATTCTATGCGGAAATAGCTGCACCACAGCAGCAGTGATCCTGCTGCCAGGGATTGTTGTCAGAGAGTTAGTTGATCTGAACATCCACCACATTACCCGCTCGGCCCGGTGACAGTGCGCACACGGTAACAGGCTTCTATCACGGCAGTCATCGGAGACTGCGCCCGGCAAACCGGGAGCACTGCTGCTACTGGCCGAGCGTCTCTTTCCATTGATTGATCCATTGATTGCGATTCTTTTCAACTTCTACGCCGTCGATCAACAAGGTTTTTTCAGGGATCTGCAGAGTGTTGAATCCCTCGGGCAGACCCGACTCGGTTTTGGTTGCCGGGTAGACCCAGTTAGTGGTGGGAATAATATCCTGCACGGTATCGGACAACATAAACTGCATAAACGACCGGGCGAGGTCGAGGTTTTTTGACGCCCCGACAATAGCGGCGACTTCAATCTGCAGGTAGTGGCCTTCAGTAAAAGACGCCGAGGCGAAACGTTCGTCTTCTTCGGCAATCAGATGATAGGCCGGTGATGTGGTGTAGCTCAAAACCATATCGGCTTCGTCCTTTAGGAACAAGCCATAGGCGTCGGACCAACCCTTAGTGACGGTAACGATTCTGGGAGCCAGTCCCTGCCAGATTCTTTGTGCGTCATCACCATAGGCCGCCTGAATCCATAGTAATAAACCCAGTCCCGGCGTGCTTGACCTGGGGTCCTGTATCACGATTTTGAAATCCTCCGGCAACGCAATGAGTGCCTCAAAGGAGGTGGGTGGTGAAGCTACTTTTTCTTTGTTATAAACAAACGAAAAATAACTGTAGTCAAAGGGAAGAAAGGTCGTGTCCGACCATTCGCCGGTGGGCAGCGTGGTTGTTGTGGTGTTGGCGCCGTGTTCGGTGAAGAGTCCGGTTTCTCTGGCGGCCTCGGCAATATTGGTGTCGAGACCCAGAAGAATATCGGCTTTGGTTTGTGTGCCTTCCAGCTGAATCTTGCGCAGTGCACCGATCGATGAGTCGGCCGCGATAAACTGCACATCGCAGTTGCAGTCGGCCTCGAAGGCTTTTTCAATACCGGGGGCCGGTCCCCAGTCTGCCGCAAAAGCGTCGTAGGTGTAGATGGTCAGGACGGGTTTGTCCTGAGCGTGGATCGTAGTGCCTGCCAGTAGCAACAGTGCTAAAGAGACGGATGCAAAGTGACGTATCATTATGCCTTTTCCTAAGTATGCCTGTGAAATGCAGGGAAACAGTTTCAGGCAATGGCCGGAATAAACGGCGGGGCAGGCTGGACAAAGTTTGGCGCGATAGGTCTGCACGATGTCTCACTTCCTACGCCAGCATTACCTGGGTCAGGTTCAATGGGTGTTTCTCAGCGACGCATGGTCGCACCCCAGCGAGTTAGTCACGATAATAGCGTATTACATGGTGAATTAAAATGCAGCCAGCTCAAGGTGGACGGAAATTGCGATTGATCACGCACTCACAAGACAGCAAAAATGCCGTGCAGCAGTGTACCTGTAGCCATAAACGCCATCACTCCTCAGTGAATTTCAAGGTCAGGTGGTGACCCTATGCAACCGAAAATACATTCTCTTACGTATTCGCAGCCGGTGGTTCTGTTGGGCGGTGGTGATTGTGATCTCGCCCTTCTGCGGCAGATAACAGCCCGTCGCTGGCCGCTGGTGGCGGCCGACGGCGGGGCCAATCGGCTGTTCAACACGGATATACCGCTGGCAGCAATTGTCGGTGATCTCGATTCATTGCGTAAGCGTGAAGAATGGGAGTCTGTGTGTCAGGTGCTTCATGTGCTGGAGCAGGACACCACTGACTTTGAAAAGTGTCTTTATCACTGCAGAGCGCCACTGTTTGTGGCGTTTGGCTTTACCGGTAAACGATTTGACCATACGCTGGCGGCATTGCACGCCCTGCATCGGTACGTGGATAGCAAGACGGTTGTACTTGTCACGGATACCGATGTGATCACCGTGGTCAGGGGGGCGATAGCGTTTGAAATGCCGCCAGGTACGCGTTTTTCCGTGTATCCGATGGAGCGTGTCTCGTTCAGTTCCAGCGAAGGCTTGCGGTATCCACTCAACGACCTCGTCATGCAGCAGGGTAGGCTGATTGGCTGTTCCAACAGCATTAGCAACACGCCGATAGGCATCGCACCGTCAGATCGGGGTGCATACGCCATTATTGTTCCGCTCAGCGAGTTTGACTCGATGGTTGCTGCCTTAATGGCTCGTGGCTGAATCATCCGCGGCTCGATAGTGTGGTCGCCGCTATGAAAACTAAGATAACCGTATTGAGGAGTTCTAGATGGCAGACATTCAACTGTCAGTCGACGAGTATGATCCGTTGGTTGCTAAGGTGAAGCAGTATTTCATTACTGAGCTGGATAGTGAGATCGGGCAATTTGAAGCGCGGTTTCTGATTGACTTTTTTGTCGCACAGCTCGGTCCGAGAATTTACAACAGCGCTTTACTTGATGCCCGGGCCGTGGTCGATAGCCGGGTAGAGCTGATTGCCGAGGCGATTAGCGAAATTGAAAAAGACGTCCGCTAATCGCGGCAGTTGATCGTAAGAATAAAGGCGATATGCAACTTGTTGCATAATTCACTGCGAGCCGCTATATTTATGCATCATGTTGCATAATGGATGGCTGAGATGAAAAATTTGCTGGTGTGGTTTCACGTGCTGAGCGGATCGCTCGCGGTCGCCGGAATGCTGGTGGCATGGTTTTCCGTCAAGGGCGGAAAGTGGCATCGGCGCGGTGGAAAAGCCTACGTATTTGCAATGGCAGGTGCTCTGGTGATGGCAACGGTAATCGCGCTGCTGACCCGCAACCTGTTCCTGTTGCTGGTGGGTATTTTCAGCGCATATCTCATCTTCACTGGATGGCGTACCGCCCGGATTCGTGATGGCGTTGCCAGTCGGTTTGACCAAATCAGCGCTTTGCTGATGCTCGGTGTTGCCGCCACAATGGTTGGCTTCGGTGTCTGGATGCTGATCGGATCAAACACTCTGGGAGTTGCGCTGATAGCATTCGCGGTGTTTGGGGGTGGTCCGGCCTGGGAGGATTGGCGACGATCGTCGTGGCCAACCGGCAAGCAGAGAATCGTGTTGCATTTAAACCGTATGGGCGGCGGTACCATTGCAACATTGACCGCTGTGTTTGTGGTAAATGTTAAGACGGACCCCGTGTTTATTGCCTGGCTGCTGCCGACAATTGTGGTGGTGCCGCTACTGGTTTATTTTTCGCGTCGCTACTCAGCCGTAGCAGCGACTAAGCGTTAATCCTGTGCTTTTTAGTGTTTTGCATTGACCGCGTAGCCTCAGCGCTTTTTACGCAGGCACTCGTCCCAGACGTCGTAGGCCACCATGCCAGCAACAATGACAGCAATAATGGCAAACGGCAGGCCGTCTTTAATGCCTGCAGATCCCGTTGAAATGCTGCGTGATAAACCAACCACAAGCAACACCACCAGCGACAAACCACTCACCGCTATGATCAACTGAACCACCGGACGGGTTTTGTTTGATTCTTTTTGGATAATTATTACCCCGTTTTTTTCGCCAGTTGATCCAGTAGCCAGCGTGCACTCCGCAATAGCTGATCGTCTTGTTGGTAGGCACCAATTAACTGTACGCCAATTGGCAGATTGTTAGCGCCTGTGAGCAGAGGCATTGTCAGGCAGGGCAGGCCGCACAGGGTCCAGAACGTGCAGCAGATTGGATCGCCGGTGTCGTCTGAGTCATAAGGCGGCGCTTCAGTGACAGCCGCGGGAGTTAAGATGGCGTCGTAGTTTTGAAAAAACTCATCGAACCACTGTCTGGCGTTACTGCGTATATCCAGTGCCTCCAGATAGTCAGCCTCGCTGACGGCTGCAGCTTTGTCCATCGCCGCTTGCGCGGTTTTGCTCATGAGCTGCCAGTGTTGTTCGCGTTCGGGTTGCAGGCAGCGATAAATTTCATAGTCGTAAATCGCTTTGTGACAAGCCGCTAAAGCACTGAACGACCCGGGAGCTGTCACTCGTTCAATGTGTGGGCCCAGGGCTTGTAGCAGTCTGTCACAGCCGCCTTGTGTATCCGGGGTGAATCGGTCTGCATAGGGTAGGTCGATCCAGACAAGAGCGGGATCCTTAGGCACCTCTGACAGGTATCCGGCCAGCATGGCAGGCTTGGGACTGTTATAGCTGGCGCAATCTGACGGATCGAACCCTGCCAGACAGTCTGCCAGCAATGCCAGGTCCCCAACATCGCGTGAGAACACGCCAATTTGATCAAGTGTGGCGGATGTTTGCAGCGCTCCGCGTCGCGAGACGATACCGCGTGACGGTTTGAAACCATAGACTCCGCAAAATGATGCAGGCCGGATGACCGAGCCGTTGGTTTGCGTGCCGATAGTCAGCGGCACCTGACCTGCGGCAACCGCCGCCGCTGAGCCGCTTGATGAACCGCCGGGGCTGAAATTGCCATTGTGAGGATTACGTGTGGCAGACGGATGCATGTAGGCGAATTCGGTCGTGACGGTTTTACCTAGAATTACCGCACCGGCTTCTTTTAATTTTTCGATAACCGCGGCATCAGCATCGGCTTGCCGGTCTTTATAGATCGCACTGCCACGTGTGGTAGGTAGATGATCTGTGTCGATGATGTCTTTTATGCCAACAGGTATGCCGTGCAGTAACCCGAGAGGAAGCCCGCGGCGGCGGCTGTCGTCCAGCGCGCGCGCCTGCGCCAATGCGTGTTCATGATCAACCTGTTGCCATGCGTGTAATTCTGCATCACTGGCGTCTATCTGCCGGAGACATTCAGTCACCAGTTGCTCTGATGAAAGTTTCCCCTGCGCGATAAGCTCCACGCATTCACGAACGGTAGTGGTATCTAAGAGTTCCATGAGTAAGGAATGTACTCTCCAAACAGGTGGTCTGGCAACCGTAGTGCGATAGCGGCATCGATGGTTCTGAGTACCATACAGAAACACACGGGGACACGGATGCCGGTAACTTCATTTAAAAGCCGGTGCGTGGCGGTTATCACTGTCGGACCTTCAATGCGGGTGATTCCTCGAATAGCATCCTGTGCGAACCGCCCTGCCAGAGTGGCCGCTGTGTTTCCACGGGGGCCGGTTTGTTTCAGGTACCTGAGATGTAGCGTTGTAAGAACAAGGTAAAGCCAAAAGCGACAAGTGCTAATGCCATGATCCAAAGACTGCTCATTGATGCGATAAAAATGGCGTCGACCAGACAGATGCCCGCGATCATTGAGACCACCGCTCTCGGGATGTCACCCGCGCTCTTTCTCTGGATCAGATATAAGCAATAGATCACCCAGACATTGAATGCCACCAGCGCAAACAACACCTGCATGTCATCGATCAGCGCATAAATGCCGAATAGTGCCGGGGCTGCTAAAAACACCAGTGGCCAGCTGTTTTTCACACTGCCGAGATTCTCTTGCTTGGCGACGTAGGTTAGTCCGATCAGGTAAGCCAGCAATACAACAGCGCCGGCGTATAACAGCAGGGATGGGGAGGGGCTGGCGGTAAAGCCGGCACAGAGGTAGACCAGCATTCTGCACAGGCCCATGACCACCGGGCTCAGCGGATTATTTTTATGCCAGGCGTTATACAGAACAATAGCGCCACACAGCGACAAGGCCAGCAGCGTGGAGCGCAGCACGCCCTGGCCCCAGCCATAGGCGGCAAGCGCACTGAACATGATCGCAGCACCTAGTAAGGTGAACCCGGCTGCGTAGACTTCACCGGCTTTTACGGCGCCGGATGGAATCGGGCGCTCGGGTCGTTCTTTTGCATCTATCTTGCGATCAAATGCGTCGTTTAAAAACATCCCGCCAACGTAAGCGGCGGTCATTGCGATCAGCAGGCTGGCAATATTCCAGTTGAACGGACTAGCGCCTGCGAGTACCACACCCGCAAGTGTGTTGCTCCAGACCGTAGGCAGGTTAGATACTCGACCCAGTTTTAACGCGGTAGATACAGACCAGCTCATGATAGTTGTTGTCTCACCCAGTTGAGTTCCCGAACGATGGCGTCGTCAATTGACTGTGTTTTATAGACATCAGGCAAAACACTCCAGGTGTATGTCTCGACCTCCAGGTGGTTGCTTATCGGGTTTTGCTTATGCAATGCAAGTATCTCACGCACAAAAAACTGAGTGGAGGAAAAGTCTCCCAGATCATCGAGGAAGATCGGTACATGAAAATGCACGCGCCACTCGCGAGGCAGGTCATTATCGTTGAGGTTGGCAAATGCGTCCGGTAGATCGGCGTAACGATTTATAGTGTCGCCGTGCTTTTCGATTACCTGATGCAAGTACACGTCATCATCAAACGGACGCAATAGCTCGGCCGTCGCTGTGGTGACGTTGGTGAGCCGCAGACCGGCGCTGATTTGTATCTTCCCTACATTGATTTGTGCATCGTTCAGTGCCTGCAGACACTGAACGGCGTTTTCGAATTCAACCGCCGCGTGGCAAAGATCAAGACATAAAGTCAGGTGCTTTCGCAGCAGGCGTGATGATTCGTCGGCACTCACTCCGAGCAACGCAGACAATTGCTGTGCGGATTCTTCGCAGAATAAACTGTGCTTGAAGAAATTTACGGACTCATCAATGGTTTCAAGAAAGCAGCAAGGCTCTGGTTCCAGCGCCAGCACAATGGAGCTGCCATAATCGCGTTCCAGCTGCGCCAGGTGTGCGACATGCCGGACCATATTGGCGGCGATCAGAGCGACATCGGTATCGTTGGTGACGCAGGCTTTGAAAGCTCCCGGTACGGTGCTGATTGTGCCGGTTTGGCCCTCCGGTAACAGGTGGCGGAATACGTCGGCAATTTGATTGGTGTAGCGAACGCGCTCATCGTCTTTCCAATCGGGCAGGTAGACATCTTCCTTAACCCGCGTGCCGTGGAAAGGGCCGTAGGGAAATCCATTGATGGTAAATACATAACATTGATTGCCGGTAAGGAACTCCTTGAATTTTTTCATCGCCTCCGGCTCGGCGAGTTCGGCGGTGGCCGCCGCCGACAATCGCAAGCCGATGCCAAATCCACCGCGATCGTTCAGGTTGCCGGCTGCCCCTTCCTGCAGGGCGTCTCGAATAACCGGAACGTGCTTGTGCACGTTGCGCTGAACCTCGGCCCAGTTTTCTCCCGGGTGAATGTTCGAGCAGTAAGTCAGGTGATCAAATGATCCCAGGCTGTTTTCAATTTGCATGGTGGCGATTCAGGCTTGCCGCGCCCGTCTGATAGGACGCGTTAAATTAAAAAAGAATATCAAACAATCAACCTAATAACGATTGTGATACCCGTAAGTGTTTCAGTGTGATGCATCGCTGGGCCTGTGTAAGGGACTCCACAGGCAATAAAATCATAGTGGAACACGATTACTGTTGCATTAAAACTATTGCGCTCAGTATGATCAGGCTATGCAACAGACTCTAGTGATTTTAGTAGTGGGGCTGAGCCCCGCACTGGTTGGCGAACACACGCCACATCTGCAAAAGTTGTCGCGCCGGGGCGGGCTCAGGCCACTCACTGCGATTACCCCGGCTGTTACCTGTGCGGCGCAGTCGACACTGGTGACCGGTAAGCTGCCCTCAGAGCACGGCATTGTCGCGAATGGCTGGTACTTTCGCGATCTGTCCGAAGTCTGGCTCTGGCGTCAGTCCAACAAGCTGGTTGCCGGAGAGAAAATCTGGGAGGCCGGCAAGGCACGCGATGCCGACTTTACCTGCGCCAAAATGTTCTGGTGGTACAACATGTATTCCACCGCTGACTGGAGCGCGACGCCACGTCCGATGTATCCGGCTGATGGCCGCAAAATTCCGGATCACTACGCTTACCCGGCCGAATTACACGATGAACTGGACGGTAAATTCGGGCAGTTTCCGTTGTTTAAGTTCTGGGGGCCGGCGGCAGATATTACCTCGAGCAAGTGGATATCCGATGCAACCCGGCATGTCATGGATACGCGGAATCCAACCCTGACACTGACCTACTTGCCTCACCTTGACTACAACCTGCAACGGCTCGGTCCCGATCTCGATCACCCGGACATTCAAAGCGATTTGCGCCAGATTGATGAGCTCTGCGGTGAACTGATAGAAACCGCTGACAAGCAGGGGCAGAACATTGTGGTGGTGTCGGAGTATGGCATCACGCCGGTCACTGACGCGGTGCATATTAACCGGGCGCTGCGGGAGGCGGGGCTGGTCAGGGTCCGTGAAGAAAACGGCCGGGAGCAGTTTGATGCCGGGGCCTCCGACGCCTTTGCTGTCGCCGATCACCAAATCGCACACGTCTATATTAATGATCCCGACTGCTACGAAAAAACCCGCAGCTTGTTGCAGCAACTCGACGGCGTCGAACACGTGCTCGACGACGCTGGCAAGAAGCAGTGGGGTCTGGATCACCCGCGCTCCGGTGAATTAGTCGCTATCTCAAAGCCTGATCGCTGGTTTAGCTATTATTACTGGCTCGATGATGATCGCGCACCGGACTACGCGCGCTGCGTCGATATTCACCGTAAGCCGGGCTACGATCCGGTCGAGTTGTTTGTTGACCCGGAAATAAAAATCCCGATGGCCGCCATCGGCTCCCGACTGGTCAAAAAGAAGCTGGGGTTCCGAACGCTGCTTGATGTGATCTCGTTGAAGGAGACACCTCTGGTCAAGGGGTCTCATGGACGTCCGACGGACGATCCGGATCATGGGCCGGTGGTAATCAGTTCCAGGGCAGAGCTATTGCCTGATGGTGCCGTCGACTCGGTTGATTTCAAAGCGCTGGTGCTTAAGCACGTGTTTGACTAAATCTCCGTGCAATAAAGACCAATGTAGCGCGAAAGTGTCGTGGTGCGTGCCATTGGCCAGCGCCGCATCCTGCCGGCTAGTTGCGGGATTGAACTTCCAGCACGGCAGCGTTCTGCATAGCCTCGAAGGTGCCGTTTGCCAAAGCGAATAACGGTTCTGCGGGGTCGAAAGAATAATCAATGCTGCTAAGGACAACAGGACCGGTGGCACTGGCTATTTGGTACTCGTGGTCCACACCATCCACACAGCCGGAGCAGCGGCCGGGCGGCAGTCGGGCTTGCAGCGCAGCGAAGTCGGTGGTGCGGATTTCTATGAGTAAAGACTCGACCTGGCCGGTATCAATTTGGCCGCGCGCTTCGATGAGACCGATACTGGCCCTTGATACAGTGACAGTGCCGTCGTTGTACAACGTGTGGCGTGCGCAGTTGGGGCCGATCCGCACACAGCCGCCGGATTCGGTGGTTATAAAAACGGCTGGGTTGGTAGTATTGCCTTGCTCGTCAGTATCGACACTGGTGCTGTTGCAGCCGGACAGCAGTAGAGATGCCGTGATAAGCAGAACTAACCGGCCGTAAGCCTTCACCTTTATCTTTACCTCCCTGCAGCGGAATGATAACCGTCGGGGCGGCAATATTTACGCCAGCGTCCGGTAAGCAATCCCGGGTTGCCGGGCAAGTCCGGGGTGCCACTGCAACGCGCTCCAGCCTGCATTATTTCATAAGGCGGCTGGATGAAATGACTGTATGGCTTCACCTACTGAGTTTGCTGTTCAATCAGGGTGCTGTACAACTCCGCTCAATGTCTATTCAACCTCCGAGGCCCATATCGCGTCACATCTCGTCCAATCCCTCCCGGCACGTGGTGGGCCACGCTTCTCAAGCGATAGCGCGACCTTGTTAGCGCTGTTGCCCCTGAATGCCGAATCCTCATGAAGAATGCAGGCTAGGGTGAGAACTTCCTGCTTAAGACATACGCCACCAATGCTTTGCGTTCTTCGAGTGTGAATACGCTCTTCCAGGCTGGCATCTTTCGAAAACCATCGGTAATCCGGTCGAAGACAAATTCTGGTTTATAGCGGGCCGGCTTGAGTTTGGGGGCCTTACCCGGGTAGGCGGAACTGCCGTGACAGTGGCGACATTGCTTCGCCCAAAGTTCCCCGCCCAGGGTAATGGCAGCGTCGTCATTGAGGAAAGCTTCGGTGAGTTCGGGGAGTTCAACTTCATCCTCTGATTTCAGTACCGGCAGGGTGGCCGCAGCCGCATCACTTGCAGCTACCAGCTGTCCTGATTCTGGTGTATAGGCCGGTGAGAATGCGATCAGGTAGGCAAGCAGGTCTTTTATTTCCTGTTCTTTGCGCAGGCCTTTGAATCCCATTGTTGTGCCGGGGACGTAACGTTCAGGTCCAGCGAGAAAAATATAGAGACTTTTTTCAGTCCACAGCAGGTTGTCCGCTGTGCCTTTGTTGCGCATTGCCTCAGAGTAGTTTGCATAACCCTCAGCGGTACCGGCTATTCGACCAAACACGTGATTGAGTGTTGGGCCAACGCCATGTTCGGCACCGTCGCCACGCGCATGACATGCTATGCATTGCTTGAAAAGTTCTTCACCCTTGACTGGGTTTGCTGCGGCGTTTGCGACTTTACCAACAATGCTGGACGTGGCCAGTAGCAACAACGCTACCGCATAAGGGATCAATTTTATCATGTGGTGACTCTGGCAATCTGTAGCCGCTGTACAACTGAGGTGTGGGCTGGTCTGAATTGGTGTATCGGATTTTTGCATCAAAGCTGCCCGCCATCGTGGCGGGCAGTGTCGTCACGCAGTGTAAATCAACTCAGTGCTATTCAGCGGGTACTATCTTGTAGATCGTATCCAGTGATCCGACAGGGCCGGTAGTGATTGAAGTCAATGCATAGACTTCACCTGCGGAGTCCTGAGCAAACGCGAGGATGTAAGGGCGATCGCCAGGCATATTGGTGACTTCAGTCTCAGCCATCTCCCAACTGCCGTCAGCACCTTCGCTACCGATGAATATCTGACCTTTCATCGCCGCAAAAGACTGGCTCCAGTCACCGAAGATATACTTGCCTTTCCAGTCATCAACTCCGCCACGGTAAACGTAGCCGCCAGTCACTGAAATACCTTTACAACCGTCCGGCTTAGCTGTGCAGTTGTTGTATTCCATGACAGGTTCAATCAACCCTGCTGTGTCGCAGGCAGCCGGATGATCGTCAGGGGCGGTGTAGTCGAAGCAATGCTGTGCTTCCATTAGACGCCAGCCGTAGTTGCCACCCTTTTCTATAATGTCGATTTCTTCGTAGCTGTTTTGCTGTACGTCGCCACACATCAGCTTGCCGTCTTCCATATCGAATGAGCAGCGCCAGGGGTTGCGTAAGCCGTACGCCCAGATTTCACCGCGTGCATCATCATTGCCAACAAATGGGTTGTCTGACGGGATCGCATAGTTTTTGCCGTTTTCGGACTTGTTAACATCGACACGGAGGATTTTACCCAGAGGTGTGGTTAGATCCTGACCATTGCCTTCAGTGACGTTGTGTCCAATACCCCAGTCATTGGCGTAGCCGCCGTCGCCCATGCTGATGTAGAGCATGCCGTCCGGACCAAAGCCGATCCAGTGACCGTTGTGGTTGAACTGCGGCCAGTCAGTGGCGGTGATAATGCGCATAGTGGCTGGGTTGGCAACGTTGGGATCTTCACTGGATACAGTGAATTCAGCCACGGTGTTGGTGTGATCCCACCAGAATTCTTTTCCAAGATCATCGTCGAAATCCAGATGCCCGCTGAACGCGACATAAAATTTGCCGTTGGTTTTGAAGTCGGGGTGGAATGCCAGGCCAAGCAGGCCGCGTTCGTCGAAGTCAGAAAACTGCGTGACGATGAGGTTGCGTATATCTAGAAAAGGAGTGGCTTCGAGTTCGCCATCAGCATTGATAACACGCACTCGTCCAAATTGCTCGATGACAAATTTTCTGTCATCGCCATCTGGCTGGACCATCGCCAATGGTGCGTTGACACCAGTCACGTAGGGTTCTAATTTGATTTTTACGGCCTCAGCATTGACGTTTGCTGCACCCATGAGCAGGCCTGTGCTCATTGCAAGTGCTGTAACCAGCTTGGTTAGTCGCATAATTTTCCTCCGGTGGTATTTGAATAGCACATCAGTGATCGACCAGGCAGCGATTGCCCGAGACTCTGATCTGTTTGCAAATAGTACAATTCGCCAGAAGAAATCTACCACAAGAAAAACAATAAAAAACTAAAAATATGGTTTGGCGGGGTATTGCGCCGAATGAATCACCAGTCTGCCGCAATGGGGCAGGGAGCTGTTGCCCGCCGGGCGGTTTTAATTTGCCGGGTCGAGATAAAGCCGCTGCACTATTCGGCTAGTTGAAAGGTGTCCGTGATCATTGTGCGATGCTCGGCCATATATATCTTGAACCATTCAGTGAATTTTTCTGGCTGTCGCTCTATCTGCTGCAGAATTTCTGCGACCGTCAGCCATTCAACAGCGCTGACTTCCTTGGGGTTGAAGTCGTATTTGTCGTTGGCGTCATCGTAGCGGCCCCAGAAGCAATGAACTTGTTCGTTTTCGTACAACTCACCGACCCGGGCGGCATAGTCAATCTGCCCGAACTTCGTTAACGGGACGGTCCAGCCGAGTTCTTCCTGCAGGCGTCGGTGGGCGCAGACTTCCGGTGTTTCCTGCCAGCGCGGGTGTGAGCATACCGTGTTGGCCCATAAGCCTGCAGAGTGATATTTGGTGCTGGCCCTGCGCTGAAGTAGTAGTCTGTTACCGCATCGTATGAAGATAGATATCGCCTGGTGGCGAATATTGCTGATGTGCGCCTGCAGCTTGTCTACAGGGTAAAGCCCGCCGGCAACGGATGGATCAATTGCAGTAATCTGTTCGTGCAGGCCGATGTCCTGTAGGGCGCTGGCTGGTGCATCAGCTTCGCTCAGGGAGCCGGGAGTTGTCATTCGATGATAAGGTTGTTGGCGTTTCGTTTTACCGCGGCGTCCTGTACCAGAGGCTCGCGCCCTCCACGCAATATAGAGTTTCCTTCGAAGACGGTGCGTTGATCAATAGCGGCAGGGTTCAGCCAGTCGTCTTCATGCATTTGACCGCTTTGCCCGTAGGCTGACAGTGCGTTCTGGTAGCAGACCAGTTTGACGTGTTCTTCGGGAATACCGCGTTCTAATGCCAGCTTAGCGGTTTTCGCGACACCCAGCGGTTCGGAGATACCCCAGTCGCAGGCTGAATCAACCATGATTCGCTCAGCGCCGTATTCGGCAAGAATATCCACCATGCGTGCGTTACCCATTTTGGTTGAGGGGTAAATCGAAAAAGCTGCCCAGTAACCGCGGTCCAGTACTTCTCTGACGGTTTCTTCGTTGTTGTGGTCAACGATTATTTTAGCGGGGTCCATACCATGTTCTTCACAGACATCCATGGACCGCGAGGTGCCACGCTTTTTATCCCGATGCGGCGTGTGAATCATTACCGGGAGATCAAGTTCTTTGGCTAAGTCCAGTTGCAGTCTGAAGTAGCGGTCTTCAAGCTCGGTTTGCTCGTCATAGCCGATTTCCCCGATCGCAACGACGCCTTCTTTCAGTGCAAAGCGCGGCAGAATTTCCATAACTGCCTCGGCGAGGTCCTCGTTGTTGGCCTCTTTGGAATTGAGACCCACCGTACAGTAGTGGCGAATGCCGAACTGACCTGCGCGAAAACGCTCAAAGCCGATGATCGCAGACAGGTAGTCGATATAAGTGCCGACATGGGTACGTGGCTGCCCGACCCAGAAAGCAGGCTCGATCACGGCAACCACACCCGAGGCTGCCATCGCTTCGTAGTCGTCGGTGGTTCGGGAGATCATGTGCGCGTGCGGGTCGATAAACATCATGGTGGGTTTCCTGAAAATTATTGGTACTCAGTCTAAAGCGTTCCACGTTATTCGGCCATCGGCAATCGCAGACTTGATTTCAGGATGCTTGTTTAGAATGTCTGCGGCGCGTGGTTCCGGGCAGGTACTGAGTGCGAGCAGGGCAGCATGCTTCTCTTGAGGAACTTCCGACTCGCTGACACGTTGCAGATCATCGAGCATTGCCCCGGTAGCAAACGGACCCACACACCGCCACAGCTCCGGTGTGACTACTCTGCCAGCGGCCCAGCGTTCATGTGCGTAGTCGCACAATATGGTAGCGAGTTCCGCATTTGCGCGATCATCCAGCCCCTGAATCGGTGCCAGAGTGCTGTCGATGAAAAGCGCTTTCAGCACCATGTGGTTCCAGCGGTTTTCATCGAAATGTTCGGCTGGATACGGGTTGTGGTGCGCAATCGCCTCAAAGACGGCGCGCATGTTTGTTCGCAGGCCTTCACCAATCTGCTTATCGATGGTGTCGGTTTGCGGGTAAAGCGCTAGACCGCTGTACAGAGCGATAGCCTCGGCGAGATCGGCATTGCGGCATAAATCGGTAATGGTATCGCCGAATTTGGCGCTGTCTCTCGCGGCCAGATGCGACAGAATGTAGATCCGCGCTGCGGTGTCGACGGTCCAGTGGGTCGGTGCCCAGTTTGCACGGGCACTGGCTGCCTGGTTGAGTTCGGCTGTCGTCAGATTGAGATCGGCCCGCCCGAATTTACGCGGGATCAGACCTAGCGTGATATGCAGTGCGCGGTCTGAATTTGCGGCCAGAATTTTGTTGAGCTGATCATCCAGCCATTGTCTGTGTTCGTCGCTCAGTCGTGTTTGAAGCCAGTCGTTTAGGCAGGTAATTACCGGGCTGGTCATAGTGGCGAAAATCCAGATTGTGTTGAGTGCAGGGCGAATGCGGCTGGCATTACGCCATATTGCGTTGCTTTAGCCAGGCAATACTTTGCCGGACCAGGTCGGCGTCCATTGAATGTACTTCGATGCCCTGTCCGAGAGATTGCAGCAGGGTGATGGTGAGCTCCCCCCCCAGGTGCTCGCGAAACTCCCTCAGGCCGCGCAGTATTTCAAGCTCACCGTCGGGGGTTTTGATTTCCAGTCCGGAATGCCATAGCTTGAACCCGAGGTGCTCAAGCAGATAGCAGACTTTCAGGTCATCGCCTTGCGGCAATAGCCCGTTTAACACAGAGTAGTGCGTATCCAGGGCCAGACCAATGGCAACTGCTTCGCCATGGCGCACGTGGTAGCGAGTGAGGATTTCCAGCTTATGCGCTGCCCAGTGGCCGTAGTCGAGTGGTCGAGCACTGCCTGACTCGAATGGATCGCCACCGCGGGCGATTTGCTGCATGTGTAATTCGGCGCAACGTTTGATCATGTAGCGCATTTCGGGTTCGCGAAATACCGCCAGATCATCGGCGTGTTTTTCCAGCCAGTGATAAAAGCCGGTATCTCTGATCAGGGCGACTTTGACGGCTTCTGCCATGCCGGCGATTTTGTCGCGTTCCGGCAGTCCACGGATGTAGTCGTAATCGTTTAAAACCGCAAACGGTGGTGCGAAAGTACCAATGTAGTTTTTCTGGCCAAACAAATTGACGCTGTTTTTAACGCCGACGCCGGAATCATTCTGTGCCAGCACCGTGGTTGGAATGCGTATATGGCGTATGCCGCGATGAGAGGTGGCTGCCACCAGTCCCACTGCATCCAGCAGGGCGCCACCGCCAATACCCAGTACGTATGAGTGGCGGTCAATGTGGTGTTCGGCAATTGCCTTTTGCATCTGCTCGATAAAATGCAGATCGGACTTGAGTTTTTCGCCAGCCGGCATTGCTACGGGGTGGGTGACTAATTCAATACTGGTGGCGTGTGCACGGGCGTAATCTTCGACTTCAGTTGATAGCTGTGGGCGTGCTTCCAGTAAACCTGAATCGACAAATGCGATTATCCGATGCCGCTTCTGCGGCTCCAGTCGTGTCAGGGTTTGCAGCAGTACAGGGTTATCAATAGCGAAAAGCTTGTCGGTAAAGTAGACCGGATACTCATAGGGCACTGTGAATCGTTGCCAAGTCACTTCGGCCATGCAGTCAGATTCCGGTTTTTGAGTATTTTCTGGCATGATGGTACAAGGCTCTATGGAGATGTAGGCAGTCGGTGTCTCTGCTCCCGCCGCGTTACTGTCAATATATGCGCCACTTGCTTTTGAATCCAGTGGTGATTTTGTGAACCGTACAAATTTGTGGAAGATTAATGCGCCTGGTCCATATTATCCTGTGTCTGCTGATGCTGTTATTTATTGGTGTGCAGTACAATGATCCGGATGGTTCGATGTGGATGATCATCTATGCGATTCCAGCTGTCTGGGCGGCGATTGCCGCCTTCCGTCCTCAATGGAGCACAAGCTCATTAGCCAGAATTTTGTTGCCGCTGACGATAGTCGCAGCGGTGGGGGGTATGATCTATTACTGGCCAACCGCCGAAGGTTGGTGGCGGCAGGAAGTCTGGTGGGAGGTAGAAACAGCACGCGAAGGCATGGGCATGATGATTGTGGCTATTGTGCTGCTGGTCGTCTGGATAAGCTCACTGTTCACGTCGAAAACCACCGCCACCGGCTATTGAATCAGGCAGCACAAGCGGACCTGTTGTTGAAAACGCGTAGTTTGCTTAACTGCATACCACCTAGCCCCGGACTACGCGGGCTGATCGCCCTGTTGCTTGTGGTAAGTGTGTGTGCGGGCGGTGCGGCTGTTGGCGCTGAAGACAATGAACAGCCGCTATCACGCTCAGAGTTACCGCAACTAACGTTGTCTCCAGTGGAGCAGGGGCGCGTATGGGATCAGGCGATTCATATCCTGGGCGGCAATGCCAATGTGATCAGCCGTTGGGTCGGTGAGGTTCGCTACAGCCTGGTAGGCGACGCACACCTCGCGCCGCTGGTTGCATCCACCCTGGCACAGATTGGCAGCATTACCGGGTTGGTTGTGCGCAGTGCTGCACCGCAATACGAGGATCCACAGCGCTATGCTGATGCGCTTGCTCAAATGAACGATGGTGGACTGATGCCCTGTGTGGTGGTAACGGAGTGTGCGAATTTTGTTGTGATTGTGGCCGGTGTTAATCAGATGAAAGAAATTGCCTCGACCATCGGTTTGCGTCGTGTTTATCGACGAGCCCTTGACGATGAAAAAAAAGTGCTGTGTTTTTTTGCCCCCTATCAAAGTGCCTCGACGATTCGTCAGGCGTTGGTGTTTGTGCGCAGTGATCAGCCCAAAGCTATGTTGCACACTTGTATTCTTGAAGAGATCTATCAGTCATTCGGTTTGTTCAATGATTATTCAGACTCGGAGTATTTCTCCTTTAACAACCGGGTTGAGCCAAAGGCGATAACCCCTTACGATCAGCACCTGCTGCAAGTGGTGTATCAGTTTTCACCCGGCGCTCCCGCGTTTGCTGTAGTAAAACAGCTAATGAAAAATCTCAATTTCAGCCAGGCTAATCGCTAGCGGTAATCACTGGCATTCATGCCGAGGAAAACACAAAATGGCGGCTTATATGGTGGTTCGTGCCGACATCAAAGACCCCGAGCGCTATAAAGACTATACCGCAAAGACCCCTGCACTTATTGAAAAGCACGGTGGCCGGTTTCTGGTGCGTGGAGGCAGCGTTGAGACGCTTGAAGGCCGGGAAGAGAATCGACGTGTGGTGATTGTCGAATTTGAATCCGTCGAGAAGGCCCGGGTGTTTTATCAGTCACCGGAGTATCAGGAACTAGTGAAAATCAGTTCCGAGGCCGGTGACCGCGAGCTAATACTGGTGGACGGTTTCGCGGGCTAGACACTGACAACTAAAGTACCGGCCTACACATTACATTTCTTAAGTTGCATTGACAGAATACGGGATAAGTGAAAATCTGTAAGCCACCTATCTCTGGTTATGCGGTCGCAGCCAGGGAAACTCAGGTCGAACGCTTTTAACGCTGGTTGGTGGAACTGATGCTCTGTATTTCTTCTTCCCGTATCTCGCACACGGCAGTGCTGTTTTTGACAGCGACTCTGGCCGCTTGCAGCGGTGGCAATAGCGGCAATACCGACGCGACGCCGGTGACAGTGCAAAGCGCAGGTAACGCTGACTGCACACCTGGAAACGCTTTGACCATCAGTCTGGCGAAAGTGGTTGGTGCGACTCAGCACGCACTGGCTGTTGATGAATGCGAATCCACAGGCCAACAAAACCCTGTTTCTGCTGACTCAAGCGAGCCACAACTGCTGTCGCTCGATGCGCCCTTGTCCGGCGCTGTCGGTGAAGGTAAATCATTTGCTTATCGAGTACCGTCGGGGAGTCAGGTGGTGCTAAGCACTGCATCGGGGGACGCCAATCTGTATCTCTTCTCGGCGGCAGAATTCACCTCGGAAACCTTATTGTGCCGGTCCACGCGACTCAGAGCGGAGGAAGCCTGTACGGCCAGTGTTACTGACGGTGAGATGTATGTGCTGGTCTACGGGCAACAGGCTTCTAATTATACGATCTCTGCAACCACTGACTGCTCTGTGCCGGTAATAAACCGCTGGCTGGATCGCAGCATGCGTGACTATTACCTGTTTTATGATCAGGTACCGGTGGTCGATCTGACCGGTTATGACAGCGCTGAACAATTGATCAGCGATCTGCGTGTGCAATCTATCGATCCCTATACGTCTGTGGCTAATGCCTCTACGCAATCGCAGTTTTTTGAGGAAGGTATCAGTATCGGGCTTGGTTATAACTGGGCGATCGACAGTGACCGTCAGGCTCGGGTTACCCAGGTGCAAGCCAATGCACCGTTTGGACTTGCCGGCATAAAGCGTGGCGATATCATTGAGTCAATTAACGGCCAGGCATGGAATCGACTCGACGGGGCGCGCTACCGTGAGTTGGTTGGAACCGATGAAAATCCACTGACGGCGACCTGGGTCTTTATTGATGGAATAGAAGGCCATAAAAAATCGCTGGAGCTGAAAAAAGCCCGCTTCAGGATTGAAACTGTCGTGCATGCGCAGGTGTTAACCAACCTCGAAGCCGGGGTAAAGGCAGGCTATCTGGTGTTTGACAGCTTTCTGGAAACATCCGCCGTTGAGCTGGATCAGATCATGGCGTACTTCAAGGAGCAGGGCATTACAGAGCTCATTCTCGACCTCAGATACAATGGCGGTGGCCGGACTAATATCGCCCGCAAGCTTGCCAGTCAGATTGCCGGCCCGCTGACCGATGACAAGCTATTCAGTGAGTATCGCTTTAATGATAAATATCAGGCGTCTAATTTCAGTGAGCGTTTAACACCCGAAGTCTCGGCGCTCGGGCTGGGTCGTCTGATTGCGCTTACAACATCGCGGACGGCGTCATCGAGTGAGCTTGTCGTCAATTCACTGAAGCCCTATATAGAGGTTCTGACAATAGGGACACGATCGGAAGGAAAACCCTTTATTTCCAGTAGCAATAAGTTTTGTGGTAAGTCACTTAACGCCATGGAAGCGCAGGGGGTTAATGCGAACGGAGTCGGCGTGCTTGGAGGAATTGAAGCGGATTGTTATGCCACTGATGATTTGACCACCGACTTTGGTATAGACGACGATTCCGGCACTGAGGGTATGTTGCAGGCTGCATTGGACTATATCACCTCAGGGCGTTGTGACGCGCCACCGGCGGTGTTGGCGAAAGTGCAGTCCGCCAATGAAGGCCTGTTGAGTATTGCCCAGGAGAACCGGTTTGGCAGTGCCGTTGAGAACTGATCTATAACAGGTAATGGCGGTTGTTTTTCATCCGATGTTCAGTGTTGCTGGTTGTGGCTTTTGGATCAGGCTCAGACTGCGCGTACAGTGTTGAAAAATTGCAGGGCTATTTTATTGCCACTGAGTCGTGTGAGGCTTATCAGTCAAAAAATAATCGCAGCAATCCCGGTGCGGTTAAAACCCGCAATCACAATGCTTACCGGCTGCTGGGGGTCAATAAGCCCGACGGGGATTTTTATCAGATTGTTGTGCCCGGTGCGCCGCAAACGGAAGACCGGTGGGTGGCACGAGCGTGTGGTCTCCACGTGGTTGAGTTTCAAGAATCCGGTTCGGATGCGCCTCTGCAGAGCGACCCTACCGGTAATACCGGAAGTGAATCCTCCGAAAACCTGCTGGCATTAAGCTGGCAGCCCGCGTTTTGTGAAATCCGATCAAGCAAGCCCGAGTGCAAGGCGCTTAACAATGGGCAGCTACCGTCGGCGACTCAACGGCTTTCCATTCATGGTCTATGGCCACAGCCGCGAGGTAAAAACTACTGTGGAGTTTCTGCGGCATTACGGACGCTGGATCTGTCTGGCCAATGGTCAGAATTGCCCGAGCCCGAGCTCAGTGAAGCCACTGGAAAAATGCTGTTTGAGATGATGCCGGGCAGTGCCAGTCTGTTGCACCGGCATGAATGGATCAAGCATGGCAGCTGTCATTTCGCTGAAGGGGGTGCCGATGATTACTTCCAGGACACTTTGCGGATAACGCGTGCGGTTAATGAATCAGCTATTGGAATCTATTTGCAGGAAAATACAGGGCGGCTGATTCAGACAATCCAGATTCGTCGTCTGTTTGACACGGTGTTTGGTGATGGCGCTGGCAGCCGCGTGCAGTTTCACTGCGTGAGCGATGCAGGGCGAATTTTACTCCAGGAGATAAAAATAAACCTGTCCGGTGTGATTAATAAGCAAACACCGGTGTCTGAATTATTACTGGCGGCTGGAAAGTTATCGATCGGGTGCCCGCAGGGCTTCATTGATCCTGCGGGGCTTCAATAGTGCAAGTGCGTTAGTTTATTGCTGGTAGCTGCAGGTTTGAATCCGGATTGCAGCTTTTACAATGACTGTGCACTGTCATCCTGTGCCGCTGTAGGTACTGGTTGCTTTTTAAAGAAAGCACCATAAATGCTACCGAAGATCGTAATGGCCCCGGCGATTAGCAAGCCCAGTGCGATAGGGCGACTCAGGAAACCTGAAAATTCAAAATGCAGCATCTGCATTGCCTGGGCAAATGTCTGCTCGCCAATTTTGCCGAGGATCAGTCCAAGAATGATTCCAGCGACGGAGTAACCGGAGCGACGTAGAAAGAACCCGGCGACACCGGCGACAAACATCACCACGATATCGATGGTCAAACCGCGTACCGCATAAGCGCCAACGGTGGCGAGAAGCAGGATCATCGGTGCCAGATACTGAAATGGTATGCGCAGTAAATTGACAATGGTTTTTGCTTCCAGAAAACCAACCAGAAGAATAGACAGGTTGGCGAAAAACATCGCCGCGAACACCACCCAGACTAGATCCGGACTGTTCAGAAACACCAGTGGCCCGGGTTCCATGTCGTGCATCTGAAACACCCCGACCATCATTGCCGTCAGTGCACCGCCCGGCAGGCCCAGCGCCAGCAGCGGAATCATTGCCGCGCCAGTGGCTGAGTTGTTGGCCGTCTCTGAGGAGATGACTCCTTCAATTTGTCCGGTGCCGAATTTCAAGCGATCTTTTGACCAGCGAGCCGCCTCGTTGTAGCCCATAAATGCGGCCAGCGTGGCGCCGATGCCGGGCAGAATGCCACAGAAAAATCCGATGATGATGGAGCGTACAACCGCGATTTTGTGGGCCCACAATTCTTTGAATGTCGGGAAATCGACACTAAGCTTTGGTGCTTTATAGGCACCGGTGGCTTTTTTCTCTGCCTGTACAAAGATCTCTGATACGGCGAAAAAGCCAAGGATAGTCGGGATAAAATGGATGCCTGCTGCCAGATAGGGCATATCAAAGTTGTATCGCTCGATGCCACCCACAGGGTCCAGGCCGACCACGGCGATCATCAACCCTGCCATGATTGACAGCCACCCTTTCCAGAAGGTTTTTGCACCAACCGATGCGGCAACCGCCAGACCAAAAAATACCAGCGCGAAGATTTCCGGTGGACCGAAAGCAGAAATAGCCCAATCGGCAATTGCTGCGGTGGCGAACATCATGATCACGCAGGACACAGTTCCACCGATGGCAGAGCACATAACAGCGGCGCCCACCGCTTTACCAGCCTTGCCCTGCAAGGTCATCGGATACCCGTCAAAGGCGGTGGGGGCGTTTTCCGGTGCCCCCGGGATGTTGAACAAAATAGCCGTTATTGCGCCACCGTAAACACCGGTGCAATAGATTACCGAGAACAACATGATGCCGTGTTCCGGGCTCAGGTGGGCCGTGAACGGCAACAAAATAGCGGCGAGGGTTAGCATGCTTACACCGGGAATAGCACCAAACAACATGCCACCGATGACACCGCCTAGAAAAATAAATATACCAACTGGATCGCCAAACAGCGCTGCAGTTCCACCGAGAAAATTATTGAATGTTTCCATTAGGCTGCTTTATTCGTGAAAGTTATAGACATCGTCATACCTACTGCAGAACAGTGACAATCCAGTTGCCAAATGTGTAAAACGGTTTGACGTTGCCAGTCGGCAGACCGACGTATAGTAGTGAAACAAAAAACGCCAGCAACAGGCCGAAGATCAAGGGCATGATCATCGCCATGCGGGTAATCCGTCGCTCGCCCATGAGAATCATGACGCCGATAATGAAAACCGGGGCCAGTGCGTAAAAGCCAAAGTCATCTAAAAGGGCCGCAAAGAATATGGGGAGAGCCAGAATTGCCCCGACGTGGTTGCGCCAGCTGATGATCAGGTAAGCGACAAACAATACCACCGCACAAGTGATTTTCACCGGTCCGCTGCCGGGGTCATCAACCGGCAGAGCTGCGTTAAATCCCTCGGGTAAAAAGGGTTGAACTACTGGCAGTGAAAGCAGCGCTGACAGATTCATGTAGAAAAACGGTATGGCAAGCAATACAAATGTGTTCAGGTACCAGGGCAGTCCGCCAATTTCGGAATCCTGTGCGGAGTCCTCATGAGCGGCTGCCATTGTGTTGCTGGACGAGCGATCACCGTTTTTGCGCTGGTCGAGCAACTGACCGATAGCGGCGAGTGCGATTAACAGCAGTATTGTGCGCGGCCAGAGCGTTGCACCGTATTTGTAGATCTCGATTTCCCGATCAAACTCAAATGAGTGGTAGAAGAAAAAACCGACCAGAAGTAGCCAGAAGGCCACCTCGATTTTATGGCTGATGTTGAGCCTGTTCATAGCGTACCGGGAGCGTGGCTGATGAGATCGTGTGTCTTAGACAGCAGTAGGCGGGAAGGGTCGGTGCCGAATGGCACCGACCGAAGGGCTGAAGCGCTTACTTGACTTCGAGGCCCATTTCTTTGTACACATCGCGGTACTGTGCGATCGTTGAAGTGATCAGCTCTTTTGATCCGTCTGTGTCACGAAAAGACTCGATCAATGTCATGAATTTGCTTTCGTTGTAAGCCTGATAGCCTTCTTCACAGTAGGCTTTCTGGAAGGCCCACTTCAGCCACTCAACGCGATCATCCGGTGTGCCGGCTTTGACGTAAAAACCGCGGAAACGAAACAGTGGCTCGAAGTCCAGGCCGACGTCTGTCAGGCTGGGAACATCGGCAAATGCTTCCGGTGCTTCTTTAAGGATAGTCAGGATAGGCTTGAACTTACCGGCATCAAGAAATTTTCTTACGTCGCCTGGCTGCTCGAACAGTGCGTCAACCTGGCCACCGGCCAATGCACCATAGCGCGGCGCGCCTTTGTCAAAGGAGATCTGCTGAATCTTCATACCGGTTGCGTCAGTGATGAATTTCATCGTGACACGTTCCATTGAACCTTCTTTAGATACATTGGCGATAGTTGCTTTTCCGTCTTGAGCTTTCACCCACTCGACGAAAGTAGGCCAGTCGCTGAAGCGATCTTCGTTTTCGCGAATATAGACCTGCGAGAACGTGATCTGCGAGGTGACCAGCGGGATTAGATCTTCGGCGGGATTCGGTCGACCGGAATCCAGTGCATGTGCGCTGGCAGCATCGTCAATATGCTCCATAACGCTGTAACCGTCAGCGGGAGTTGCCATGTAGGCGGTCATGCCCACTGTGCCGGAACCACCGGGTTTGTGATCACGGTTTATCGATACGCCGGTCAGGTCAGTCACCGCCTGAGCCATTGCCTGAGCAACCTGCCCGGAGCCACCGGCCGGGCCGTAGGGAACAACCATGGTGAGCGCTCGAGCGGGAAAGCCGTCGGGCTTGGCCATTTCGCCTGGCAGACTGTCTGTCGCGCATTCGGCCCAGGCCGTTCCAGCTGACAGGGTCGCGGCACCAATGATGACTGCGGTAGATTTTAGGTATTTTTTGAAATTCATGAATCCTCCAGTTTGTAGGATGCTTTGTTATCACTGAGACAACAGTTTCGTTACGAACCAATCTGTGCTGGTGCGGCGAATAAGCGCAATTCAGGCTCCTTACCTGACGCTGCGAAAAAGGTACTCCGGGCGGCTCGCAGAGTCAAACAGATCAAGGTGCTAATGCGCGCTGCGAACGTCAGGCTGTCGCTTCTTGCAATGCCTGCCACATCATCGACAGTCCGGAGGCAAGTAGCACTGTCAAAATCAGCTGTCGAAAGGTGCGTTCACTGACTTTCTGTCGAACCCGGGTACCGACAGCAACGACTGCCATGACTGGCAGCGTTGCTGCGGTTGACGCGACCAGCATCGGCGAATCCAGCAGACCCAGCCAGATCAGCAACACAGTCCATGGCACCAGGGCACAAAGGTATAAGAAGCTGATTGCACTGATGAATTCGTCCTTGTTGAGTTCATTCAGGGCAACCAGATAGATGATCAGCAAGGGGCCGAACATGGATGATATTCCACCGAAAATACCGGATAAAAGCCCCACCACGATGCCAATCGGTACCGCCTGTTGACGGTTGAACTGCAGGTTTTGATTGCCAGCCTGCAGGGCCGCAATGGCAATGATGAACAGCCCGAGCGTCAGCAGCAGAGTGCGCTCGTCAACCGTTGACAAAATTGTAGTGCCGATACAGGTGCCAAGGATCATGGCGATTGCAATTGGCCATACGCGGCTGAAAATGCGACGCATGTCGGGTGCCTGGGATGCCTGTAGCAAATTAGCGCTCAGAACCGGAATGACCATAAGGGTCACGGCGGTTTGCGCAGGCAAGGCCAGCGCCATCATCGGCACCGTCAGCAGTGGCGTGCCGACACCGAGAGTGCCCTTGATCAACCCTCCGCAGAACAGGGCAAACCCGCTCCAGACAAAAACCCACAGTGGAAGATCGGCGATCAGTTGTATTTACTCGCAGCATGGCCAGCGCAAATGACTGACGATCATTGATGGACCAAGTCCTTCAGTGCAGCAGGTTACCGTGGATCGGGTTGCTGGTAAACAGGCGATAAACTAACGCAAAGTTGTCCAGACGATGGCGAGACAGCCGGCGACGATCGCGCTGTTGATCAGCACGGTGCGCCAACGGGTCAGGCGGCGTGGGGATCGAGACAGCTTTCGGCGACTGGTCTGGCGAACCCGCTCCCGGGGTGGCGAATCAACTGCAGGTCCGGGGGAGTTGGTGGGTTGGTTTCCGCCAGCGCGTTGTGCCGTAACCGGCATTGTGTCTGCCGTGGCGGTGGCGTCAGAATCGGCTGTATTCGGTGTGAGCACCGGTGTCGCATTGTCTGTGTAGGGGTCAGTCTGCTCGGTCGCCTGCCTGCTGACGGGCCTCTGTACACCCTGGCTAAAGCTTGGCCGGTCAGGGGCCAGATGACCAGATGCCGGCAATTGATCGCCAGTGCGACTGAGAATGCGGCCCGGTCGCTCATTGATCTTTTGCGACAGTTTTTCACTGAGTTTGGGCAGTTTACTGCGCAGCGGGCGTGGCTTGCGACCTGCGTCACTGTCAGCCATTGCGAGTAACACGGCGTCGAGAATTTCATCTCTTTCGAGTTCGAGGTAAGCGGTGATGCTCATCAGACTGTATTCTGGCGATAAATTGACTGTCCATGGTAGCCGGTGCAAATTTTTTCGATACCAAACCGACCACAGAATTGCGCATGCGGGGGTTGCGGGCGACGGTTTCGTAGGCGAAATTTATCCACATTCACGGGTGGAGTCTTTATCATAGGGTAACAACATCAGGCAGGTGCCCGATGCGCAGCTTAATCAAATCGGGGAGTAGAAATGGCTCGAGGTATAAACAAAGTAATTCTGGTTGGGAATCTTGGCAATGACCCCGATGTGAGGGCGACGGCGGCCGGGTCACGTATTGCTAACATCAGCCTGGCAACCACTGAGGCCTGGACGGATAAGACGTCCGGTCAGAAGCAGGAGCGCACAGAATGGCATCGGGTTGTGTTTTTCAACCGCATGGCTGAAATTGTCGAGCAGTATCTGACCAAAGGGTCGCAGGTCTATGTCGAAGGCAAGCTGCAAACTCGAAAGTGGCAGGACAAAGACGGCCTCGATCGCTACACCACTGAGATCGTCGCTAACGATATGCAGATGCTGGGAGGGCGCGGTGGTTCGATGGACGGCGGCGGTGGTGGCCAGTATCAATCCACGGCTCCAATGGACCCGCCGCGCAATGCCAGCCCCGCAGCAGCGCCTGCGGCCGGGCCGGCCCCGGCGGCTGCCAGCGGTGGGCCAGACATCAACTTTGACGATGACATTCCGTTCTAGCGTTGATGCCTTGCATGAGTGGCTGGCCTGTAGCTGGTAGCGGCCGTGATTGCGGCATCGCCGACGTTACCAGCTAGTCTTCGTTGTTGCGTGCCTGGCTGGTGAGGTCGGTTTGCATCATCTGGCGAGTCTCGCTGAACCAGTTGCCAAGCTTGGTCATCTGGTTCTCCAGCCGCTGCAGGTTTTCATCGGCCTTTGAATTGACGTAAGACACCTGATAGCCGGTGTCTGCCCTTAGTTCTCTCAGATCGTTAATATAGGGTTTACTGTCCGCCACTGTGACCACGTCCTGCTTTGATGTCAGGCGATAGTTCAGCGAGAGCCGGTCGCCGGCGGCGGAAATCTCAGAGGTATAGGTGAAATATGAATTGTCTATTTCGAACCGGGTCGGTTCAATCTGCCAGCCATCGCTGTCGGTTAAAATAATTCGGTGATCTACATTGACCGGATTGCGTTGTGCAAATGGCTGCGTGCGTCTGGTGTTGTCCGGCACGCTCAGCGCGTAGTAGACAGAGTAGCCGTCAATATCAAGAATGTACTCTTGTTGCTGCCCGTTTGATTGCTCGCTCAGGTGCCACGCATCATCAATCAGGTAGTGCTCTACTAACGTCACAATGTTGGTGTCCCGGCTATCGTCTACCTGCATTTCTGACGCCAGTGATGCGGTGTCAAAACGCTCCTGGTAGAACTCAAGGTAGCTGTCCTGCAGGTCATCGACACCGCGTTGTTGCAGTGTCCTGCGGATGGACTCGGCTTCAGACCCGTGCAGTTCTGTGGTGACTACCAACTCTGAGGCGCGGCGATCTATATTGTCGAAAAGCGTGTACTCCTCAACGACAATCTTGCGGGATGCATGCGCTTGGCGGGTGTCATAAACCTGCAGGCCCAGTGTAGCCTGTTGTGGCACCAGCGCCGCATGATAGTCGCCTTGATGCAGACCGTCGAGGGTGCTGCCCTGCAAGGTGATTGTGCCGTCGATCCAATAGGTTTTGTCCTGAAACGGCAAACTGATAATCATGTGATCGAACACATCGGGTGCTGGCAGATAGTTGTTACTGATCAATCCTGTACCGTTGTAAGAGTGCACAAGAGCGGGGTAGGCAGTTACGCCAAGCTCGCGCAGCAAGGCGGTAATTAGTATGGCTTTGTCTTTGCAGTCACCGAATCGCCTCTGCAATATTGTCGACGGAGAATCTGGTACAAAGCCACCGATGCCGCTGTTGATCCCGGTGTAGCGTATTTCGTCCTGGACAAATCCAATCACCGCTTCCACTTGCGCTTCAAGGGTCCGGTTGCCCGATTTTATAGAGTCAGCTTTAGCTTTGATCAGTGGGCTGCTGTCTTCCGGTAACGTATAGAGCGGGGCGGCCCACGCAGCGACATCCTGCCATTGATCGAAATCGCTGTATTGCAAATAGGTGGTTGCCATATATGACGAGGGTACGTCGGATTGGTAATCGGTGGGTTCGGTGTTGGTGTTCTGCCAGGTGAGTTGACGGAATCCATTGTTTATCGTTTCCTCGACGGCAATGGTATCCGCGTACATTTTTGTGACAACGTTTTTTTGCTGTGGGTATTGCAGTCGAAAGAAATAGTTTCCGACGGGCACACCCGCTTGCAGGCGGCTCCAGCCAAACACATGGTCACCGAAGACCGGGTTGGCTCCAATGATGGAATAACTGTACTCGACGATATCGCCAACGCGCTGGTCATCCAGTATCAAATGCAGCGTTTGGTGTCCGTCGTAGAGGCCATCGTCGAGTTGTGTCTCCCGCTGCAGCATTTTTATATTTTTGCCGTCGCTAAGCTGATCGATTGTCTCATTGTCACGGATGATATGGACCTGATGCAGCTCGACGCGCTGATAAGTCGGGTCAAATTCAACAGAGACCGGGTCGCTGGAATCGAGGCCGCTGGCATTGTTAATCTGATACACAATGCGTTCATAGAATGTGGTCTGGCGGGGGTCGTCTCTATGCCTGTTGTGAGTTTCGGCAAGGCGGTAGTATCTGCCCCGGCGGTTGGCGCTTCGAGCTTGTTTTTGGGTTTGCTCCGGAAAACTAGCCTGACTGCCCCACTCGGGTTCAGCGGTGATTGACCACAACGGCTGTTCTGAGGCCACCCCTTTGGTCGGTGTCAAAAGAGCACAAACGGCGGTGAGCAGTAGTGCGGTTGCCAACTGCATACGAGAGAAGAGGCCTTGGTTTGACATAACAGCATCCTGGCTGACGGCTTTGCGAGTAGTGTTCAAGAACGATCACTCAGTTCATTGGTCAGTGCGTCCGCTGCCAGCCCGGTTACCCGTCGCGTACCATGCTGGTATTACCTGCGGATCAACGAGCAGGTTAGCGGTATCTGTGTAAATCCTTGAAGAGCGAATCATCGCATCCTGCAAATTGTGTGAGTCAGTGGCACAGTGCGGTGTGATCTTCATGAGATTTTCCGCCCACGCAGTGTGTGATGTAGCTGTCGGCAAATCAACCTTCTGCGAGACCCGGCTGTCGGCTTCAAAGATAACGCGTTTGCGCAACGCACCGCTTAAGAGATCTCAACCACACGCCCGTACTGGCTGGTGCGGATCCTGTCCACCCGGCAATCGATAGGTCGTCCGGGCCGATTGCCAGCGGTCATTCTGATGTCATAACGCTGTGGTTCGAGTGCCGCAGGATGGGTGGATTTCACTCTATCAAGGTGACTGGCGGCATGCCTCATAGGTGCAGCGAAATGGCGCCACCGGGCCAACAGCAGGACGGTTTTCGCGAAAAAAAGCTGGTAGTGGGGCAGAGCCCGTCCGTCATAGGGTTGAAATTGGCCTATCTTTAAGTTGACAGAGTGCCGGATTGGCCGTTCCGTGCCCGTTTTTTGCATTTGATCCGGCCAGCTTGCAGTCATATAACGATATAAAGATATCTTTATTTGATTTATTTGGCTATAATCCCGCCGCGATGCGACGGGGAGCAGTCAGTAGCGTAGTACCACCATGCGTCGATCCATTGCTGGGCCAGCGACGCTAAACACTTAGACCCATTTAGAGATAAACGCCTTATGACAAAGGAATACATTTTCACCTCCGAATCAGTGTCCGAAGGACACCCGGATAAAATGTCGGATCAGGTATCCGACGCGATTCTGGATGCGATCCTCGCCGAAGACAAGCACGCAAGGGTAGCGTGCGAAACCGTCTTTAAAACCGGCTTGGCGATGATTGCGGGTGAGATTACGACAACTGCCAAGCCTGACTACGAAGCGGTGATACGAAACACGATCCGTGAGATTGGTTACACCGATTCCGCCATGGGTTTTGACTGTGATACCTGCGCTGTCATGACGGCAATCGGTGTGCAGTCACCTGACATTAATCAAGGGGTAGATCGCTCCCGGCCGGAAGATCAGGGTGCCGGTGACCAGGGTCTGATGTTTGGTTATGCCACCAATGAAACTGACGTGCTGATGCCAGCACCGATCACCTACGCACATCGCCTGGTTGAAAAGCACGCTGAATACCGCCGCAGCGGCAATGCCGACTGGCTGCGTCCCGACGCCAAAAGCCAGGTGAGCTTTCGCTACACCGATGGAAAAATCGCCGGTATTGATGCGGTGGTTCTGTCTACACAGCACGCGGCTGAGATGAGTCTGGGCAATCTGCAGGAAGCGATCATGGAAGAGGTCGTCAAACCGATTCTGGAGCCGACTGGCTGGTTGACCAGCGATACCCAGTATCACATCAACCCGACCGGGGCGTTTGTGGTGGGCGGCCCGATGGGCGATGCCGGTCTTACTGGGCGGAAAATTATCGTTGACACCTACGGTGGCGCTGCGCGTCACGGTGGTGGTGCATTCTCGGGTAAAGATCCGTCCAAGGTAGATCGCTCCGCGGCCTATGCAGGTCGATACGTCGCCAAGAATATTGTCGCAGCAGGCATTGCCGACAAGTGCGAAATTCAGGTGTCCTACGCCATTGGTGTTGCTGAGCCGACGTCAATCATGGTTGACACATTCGGCACCGGGAAAATTTCCGATGACAAAATTACCGCACTGGTGCGCGAGCATTTTGATCTTCGCCCGTACGGCATTCTGACCATGCTCGATCTGCTCAACGCTGACAAAATCAAGTACCGCAAGACGGCCGCTTACGGTCACTTCGGTCGCGAAAACGAAGGCTTCACCTGGGAACTTACCGATAAAGCCTCGATCCTGCGGGATGCGGCCGGCGTTGCTTAAAAATACGTGATTTCAAGCCTGCTGTCGGGCCACGGCAATGCCGCACTGAACCAACATTGTTCAGCGGCAGCGCTCCCCGGTGCGCGGCGGGCATGTATCTACAGAATTCGATCTGAACAAAACGATTAACAGGAAAACAAACTAAATGAGTGCAGAAGCTGCAGAGCAACTGGCCGGCGACTTCAAAGTAGCCGACATGTCACAGGCCGATTGGGGCCACAAGGAAATTCGCATAGCCGAAAACGAAATGCCCGGTCTGATGGCAATTCGTGAAGAATACGCAGGTTCAAAACCACTGGAAGGCGCACGTATAATCGGTTGCCTTCACATGACAATTCAAACCGCGGTGTTGATTGAAACGCTGATTGATCTGGGCGCGACCGTACGCTGGTCGTCGTGCAATATCTTTTCAACCCAGGACCATGCCGCCGCCGCGATTGCGAATCAGGGCATCCCTGTGTTTGCGTGGAAGGGCGAGACAGAAGAAGAGTTCTGGTGGTGCATTGAGCAAACACTCGAAGGCCCGGATGGCTGGAAACCAAACCTGATCCTGGATGACGGTGGCGATGTCACGCAGATCATCCACGAAAAATTCCCTGAAATGCTGGCCGATATCAAAGGCCTGTCGGAAGAGACAACCACCGGGGTTCATCGCCTCTATGAAATGGCTCGCGAAGGGACCCTGAAGGTGCCTGCGATCAACGTCAACGACTCAGTCACTAAATCAAAGTTCGACAACCTTTATGGTTGCCGTGAGTCGCTGCTCGACGGTATCAAGCGCGCCACAGATGTGATGATCGCTGGCAAGGTATGCGTTGTACTTGGTTACGGCGATGTGGGCAAAGGCTGTGCTCAGGCATTCCGTGGTATGGGGGCGACGATCTGTGTGACGGAAATCGACCCGATCTGTGCATTGCAGGCCGCGATGGAAGGCTATCGCGTTGTGACTATGGACGAGATTGCCGGGCAGGGTGATATCTTTGTCACCACTACCGGTAACGTCAACGTCGTCACTCACGAGCACATGAAGGCGATGAAAAACGAAGCGATCGTCTGCAACATCGGTCACTTCGACAGCGAGATCGATGTCGCCAGTCTCAAGCAATACGAGTGGGATAACATCAAGCCGCAGGTGGATCAGATCAAATTCCCCGATGGCAAGAAAATTACCCTGCTGGCTGAAGGTCGTCTGGTTAACCTGGGCTGTGCCACCGGTCACCCGAGCTTTGTTATGTCAGCATCGTTTGCCAACCAGGTACTGGCTCAGATTGAGCTGTGGGAGCGCGCTGATCAATACGACGTAGCTGTGCATGTATTGCCCAAGCACCTTGATGAGAAAGTAGCACGTCTGCACTTGTCTAAAATCGGTGCCAATCTGACTGAGTTGTCCGATGAGCAGTCCAGCTATTTGAGCATGGATAAAAACGGCCCTTACAAGCCTGATCATTACCGGTACTAGGCATACGCCGGGCAGTTGTTACTTTCAAGGCACACGCTTTGAACAGGGGCGCACCATTGGTGCGCCCCTTTTTGTATCTGAGGCCGGTTTTTTTATCGCGACAGCGGCAAAAATGAGTCGATATCGACTGAAAGCTGGTCACATTGCGACGCTTTGTGACTCAGTATCCGACTGCTGCCGGTTATTGGAACGCAAGCCTGAAAAACGGTATGCTGTACGGCTAATTACAGTGAAAAAGTATTGATGCGACAGAAGGTTTTTGTCAAAACGCACGGCTGTCAGATGAACGAGTATGACTCGGCCAAAATGATAGATGTGCTCGACGAGCGTTTCGGTGCCGATGTCACCGATGATCCTGCCGAGGCTGATATCCTCCTGGTTAACACCTGCTCTATTCGTGAGAAGGCTCAGGAAAAGGTATTTTCCCAGTTGGGGCGATGGCGTCCCTACAAGGAAAAACGGGACGATGTCATCATCGCCGTCGCCGGATGTGTCGCCAGTCAGGAAGGCGCCGCTCTGCAAGAGCGTGCACCCTATGTCGATTTAGTCATTGGTCCCCAGACGATTCATCGCCTCGCTGACATGGTCGAAACCACCCGCCTCGAGAAACGTTCTCTGGTTGATGTGAGTTTCCCGGAGATCGAAAAATTTGACCGCCTGCCCGAGCCGCGCATGGAGGGACCAACTGCGTTTGTCTCGATAATGGAAGGCTGTAGCAAGTACTGCAGTTTTTGTGTGGTGCCGTACACCCGCGGCGAAGAGATCAGCCGACCTTTTGACGATGTTATTGCTGAAGTCGCGAAACTCGCCGCACTCGGCGTGCGCGAGGTGAATCTGCTCGGCCAGAACGTTAACGGCTACCGCGGAGAGATGCACGATGGTGAGGTCGCTGATCTGGCATTGCTGATATCGGTGGTAGCATCGATAGACGGCATTGAACGCATCCGGTTTACCACTTCCCATCCGATAGAGTTCGGTGATCGGCTGATACAAGCCTATGCTGAAGTCCCTGAGTTAGCCGGTTTCCTGCATCTGCCGGTTCAGTCAGGCGCTGATCGCGTGCTGGCAGCGATGAAACGCGGTCATACCGCGATCGAATACAAATCGAAAATCCGCAAGCTCAAAGAAGCGCGACCGGGAATTTCTATATCGTCCGATTTCATTATTGGTTTTCCGGGTGAAACCGACGCCGACTTTAACCAGACCATGGACCTGATTACCGAACTGGGCTTTGATCAGTCGTTTAGCTTTATCTACAGCGCACGACCCGGAACACCGGCGGCATCGCTCGACGACCCCACACCCATAGAAGTCAAAAAACAGCGCCTGTCTCATCTGCAGAAGACTATCAATGCCCAGTCGTTCGCGATCAGTGAGGCGATGGTTGGAACCGTACAGCGGATACTGGTCGAGCGCACATCCACACGTAACGATGCCGAGATGGCTGGCCGCACCGAGAACATGCGAGTCGTCAATTTCGCCGGTGAGGAATCCCTGATCGGTAAGTTCGTTGACGTAAAAATCACCGGGGCACGACCCAATTCTCTACGAGGCGAGTTTGTCGAAATTAATGATCCGTCGTTCTAGCAGGTCTGTGAAAACAATAATGCAGGGTGGGCAATAGCTTGGCTACTCTAGAGTTTCAACTCCAGCCTGATGACAACAAACGTCTGGCTAATCTCTGTGGACAATTTGACGAGCACCTCAGACAGATTGAAAGCAGACTCGGTATTGAATTGCAAAACCGTGGCAGCAGCTTTCGCATCAGCGGTGAAGACAAACTGGTTCGCAGTGCCTGTAGTGTATTGCAGAGCCTTTATGAATCCACTAAAAGCGAAACCCTGACCCCGGAGCGCATACACCTGTTTTTGCAGGAGGCTGATTTGCACGAGCAAGATGATCAATCAGACGACAACGCCAGTGAGTCCACGCCCGATATTGCGATGCGTCGGGTGCGTATCCGTTGCCGTGGCCGTAATCAAAAGCAGTATGTGCAGAACATACGCGACTACGATCTCAGTTTCGGTATTGGTCCGGCCGGCACCGGAAAAACCTATCTGGCGGTGGCGTGCGCGGTGGAGGCTCTCGAGCGTGAGCAGGTACGGCGTTTGGTGCTGGTGCGCCCGGCGGTCGAAGCGGGCGAGCGGCTGGGCTTTCTGCCCGGTGATCTTACCCAGAAGGTCGATCCCTACCTGCGTCCGATCTACGACGCGCTGTATGAATTTCTAGGGTTCGAGCGCGTCGCCAAACTCATCGAGAAAAATGTCATCGAAATTGCGCCACTGGCCTACATGCGAGGGCGAACGCTGAACCACGCCTGTGTCATTATGGACGAAGCGCAAAACACCACCGTTGAGCAAATGAAAATGTTTCTGACTCGTATCGGCTTTGGCTCTAACGCCATTGTCACCGGTGATGTCACACAGATCGATCTGCCCAAGCATGTGCTGTCCGGATTAAAGCATGTGCAAGGGGTGTTGGACGGCGTTGATGGTATCGGTTTCTGCGAGTTCAAAGCCCGTGACGTGGTGCGCCACCCGCTGGTGCAGAAAATTGTCGGCGCCTATGACGCTGCTGAAAAACGCGCAGAAAAGGCTGAAAAACCAAAGTGACCAGTCCGGTTCGGGTCTCGACAGCAGATCAGCAATTGTCTCTTATTGATCTACAATGGCAGGTATCGTCGCGAAATGGCTGTCCGGAAGACCGCTTGATTCAAAGTTGGGCGCTGGCGTCGCTACCGACTGAGTCTGTACCCGATGACGGTGAGTTGGCGTCTATTCGTATTGTCGATGAACCCGAAATGGTGCAATTGAATGGCCAGTACCGTGGTAAGGAAAAGCCAACCAATGTGTTGTCGTTTCCCGCAGAGCTGCCGGTTGAAGTTGGCCTGGCTTACCTGGGCGATATTCTCATTTGTGCTTCTGTTGTTGAAGCAGAACGGCGTGAGCAGGGCAAGGCTGCTGACGCGCATTGGGCGCACATGGTGATACATGGCATGCTGCATTTGCAGGGCTATGACCACATAGACGAGCAGGAGGCTCGGGAGATGGAGCAAAGGGAAACACAGCTGTTAGCCGGTTTGGGTTATCCAGACCCGTATCGTCCCGGGGTGTTAGATTCGGACGAACAGATAAGTACCATTATTGAGGTAAAACAAAGCTGATGGCACAAGAGTCTGCCGAGCAAAACAAATCTATAGTCGACCGGATACGCAGTGCTTTTAACGGCGATGACGAGCCCCGTGATGTCGACGAGCTAAAAACGGTTCTGCGCGAGGCAGCGGGTCGCGATATCGTCAGTGATGACACCATGACTATGCTCGACGGAGTCTTTGATGTCGCAGCGATGCGAGTCAGGGATATCATGATTCCGCGTGCGCAAATGGAAGTGGTCGAGATAGACGAAGATCTCGATGAGTTTTTACCCAATGTGATCGAGTCCGGTCACTCGCGGTTTCCGGTTATTGGTGACAGCCGCGATGAAGTGCTGGGGGTACTGCTGGCCAAGGATCTGTTGCGTTTTTCGCTGCCGGGTAAAAAAGATGCCTTTGACCTTAAGGAGCTTATTCGCCAGCCGGTGTTCACACCGGAGAGCAAGCAACTCAATGTGCTGCTCACCGAGTTTCGAGCAAACCACAATCACATGGCGATTGTGGTCGACGAATATGGCGGCGTGGCCGGTCTGGTCACGATTGAAGATGTTCTGGAAGAGATTGTCGGTGAAATAGACGACGAGCACGACGCCGAAGAAGACGCCAATATTCGCAAACACGATGACTACGGCTACACCATCAAAGCACTTACACCGATAGAAGAATTCAACGAAGAACTCAATGCCGAGTTACCCGATGATGAATTCGACACCATCGGTGGTTTGGTCATGCACCAGATTGGACGTATGCCGAATCCTGGTGAGCATACCCAGATTGACCGGTTCCATATCAAGGTGCTGTCTGCTGAATCGCGACGTATTCACCTGCTGCAGGTGACCACTGAAGAAGAGTTACCCGAGTAGCCCTCCGCAGTGATCAGCACAAGCGCAGCGGCGGATAACAACCCGGTATCATCGGGCATCGGTGTGTCGCATTCTGTGGCGATGATATTAAGCCTGGTGTGTGGCGGGCTCAGTGCTCTGGCTTTTGCGCCGTTTAGTGTCTGGCCTGTTTTGTACTTCACCGTGGCTGTTTTTTTTGTGCTGGTCTATTCGGCCACCACCCGCCGCCGCAGTTCGCTGATTGGCTATTGCTTCGGGTTAGGGCAATTCGGTGCCGGTGTGTACTGGATCTACTTCAGCCTGCATTTGTTTGGTGCGGCTATCGCACCGCTGGCGGCACTTGGCGCCTTGTTGTTCGTTATGCTGCTGGCACTTTTCCCGGCGCTGTATGCCAATGTTGCATGGCGTTTTCGGGATGCCCACGGTTACTGGTTTCTACTCGCCGGTCCTGCGTTGTGGTTGTTGGTCGAATGGATGCGAAGCTGGATTTTTACCGGCTTTCCGTGGCTGAGTCTTGGCTACTCTACTATTCATTCACCGTTGGCCGGTTATGCACCCATCGGTGGCGTGTTTCTGGGGTCGCTGCTACTTGCGCTTTGCAGCGGCGGGCTAGCCTATGTGTTCCGCAGACGTAGCATTGGCTCCAGCCTGCTGTTGCTTGTTTTGTCGGGGCTTGTTATGGGCGGTGGTGCCAAGCTGCGTACTGTGCAATGGACAGAAATCAGCGGTGAGCCGATCTCGGTCACTATGGTGCAGGGCAACGTCGCTCAGGAGCTTAAGTTTCTACCGAATCTGCTCGAAGACTCGTTAGAAATCTACACCTCGCTCAGCAACACCGGTGCGGATCTGGTGATCTGGCCGGAAAGCGCCATTCCGACGTTTTTCTCTGACGTCGAGCAATGGGAGGCCGGATTTGTAGCCGAGGCAAAAGCGCGGGGCAGTGTAGTGATGTCCGGGGGCTTTCTCACCAATGACGATTATTCAGAGTATTACAACGCAATCAAAGTACTCGGTGGCACTGACGATCAAGTCTACACCAAGCGCCACCTGGTGCCGTTTGGTGAGTTTATTCCGTTTCGGGATATCTTGTCGTTGCTGTCGGATCTCATCATGATCCCGATGTCCGACCTCAGTGCAGGCAGCGGTCCGCTCAAGCCGATTGACGTAAATGGTGTCAAATTTGGTATGTCGATTTGCTTTGAGGATGCCTTTGGCGGTGAGATGCGTGGGCAGTTCCCTGATGCCAACATACTGATCAACGTAAGTAATGATGCCTGGTTTGGTGATTCCACCGCACCGCATCAGCATCAGGAAGTAGCCGCCATGCGCTCACTGGAGTTCGAGCGGTCTATGCTGCGAGTCACCAACACCGGCATATCATCGCTGATTTCCGAAAAAGGCATCATCGTCGAGCAGGGGCCCCAGTTTGAGGCAACTGCCTTGACGGTCGATGTCGCGCCGCGCACCGGCAATACGCCGTTTGTCTGGATTGGCCACAAACTAGCCGTGGGACTGGCGGTGCTGCTGCTACTCGGTAACTGGCTGTTGCTTCAGCGCGGTCGCTCTGACGCGGTTCAGGCTTGATCAGAACTGCTCATCTGCGGGTGGCCCCGCGTTGAATCAGCGGGCATCGCCAATCGACACCATTCGACGATTGTAACTGCCCATTGATTAGTGGTTTAATTCGAGACTCAAGCCCGCCAATTTAAATCGGAGTTGTTGCAGCAGCGACACTCAGGAGTCCTCTACATGAATGCGCCGAACGACCTCAAATACACACAATCGCACGAGTGGGTCCGACTCAACGACGACGGCAGTGTTACTGTTGGAATCACCGACCATGCACAGGAGCAACTCGGTGATCTGGTATTCGTTGAAACCCCCGAGATAGACTCCGAAGTAGAAAGCGAAGATGCCGTCGCCGTTGTCGAATCAGTCAAGGCGGCGTCTGATATATATGCCCCTCTGGGTGGCTCGATCACCGATGCCAACGGGGCGCTCGCGGACGAGCCGGAACTGGTCAATAACGATCCCTACAATGCCGGTTGGTTATACAAAATGACTCCGGCAAATGGCACCGACGTAGAGCAGTTAATGGACAGTGATGACTACGAGTCCTATGTTACCTCGCAGGGCTAACGGGCTATTTTACGGCGTTAACTAACCAGGTCGGGTCACCATAGCTTACCCGGCGGCGTTACCTTGGGGTTACCCGGGGGCTGCTTAGTCGAAGCCGCTTCCTGCGGTGCGAAGCCCTGGCGTTCAGGAGGGGCCGGGGGGCTGCTGTCTGACAGAGACTGCGTCCGGCTTAGCGGTGCCGGCAAGTGCCACCGGCAAATCCAGTTTGCCTATCAGTAACTCAAAACCCAGGACTTTCAGCGGCGCTACTTCATCGCGCAGATCGGCGTAAGTCAGCGGATGGCTTTCCAGCCACTGGTCCGGCAGATTTATAATTAGCGTGTCTTTCTCTATGGCGATATCGAGCGGCGGGGCAGGGACCGCACCGCGTGTGCGCTGAAACAACACCGCCAACCGCAGCAGCACTAACAGATACGGGTAGCGTTTTTGATCAGGCAGGCTTAGTCCGGTGGTCAGATCGATAGCAATCTTGCGACGATGGTTGCGAACCAGCGACGCCAGCATCGCCTGATCCTTGCGCGAGAACCCCAGCATATCTGCATTGCGTAGAAGGTAATCACCATGTTTGTGGTAGTGCGCATGGGACACTGACAGGCCAATTTCGTGCAGGTCTGATGCCCACAGCAATGCCGGGAGGTCTCGCTTACGGCTTAAGTTCCAGGGCTTGCGCACCATGTTGAAAAGCAGCTCGGCGGTATCGCTTACCCGGGTGGCCTGATCAACATCCACCAGAAAACGCTGCTGCAAGTCAGTGACAGCGTTCATGCGAACATGCTCGTTAGGCCGTTCGCCGCCCAGTTCAACGATCACCCCTTCCCGCAGCGCTGCGTGTGAGACGCTCATGAACTTTATGTTCAGTGAGCGGAATACTGCCATCAGCACCGAGACACCGCCAAGTATTACAGCCAGCCGATCCTCACTGATAGAATCGATATCGCGCAACGCACCGACGCCTTTTTTAACAAGCAGTTTATACAGGCGTTGCAGTGCTTCCAGTGGAATGCCTCGGTCACTCATGCCCAGAGCAATCAGTATGCGCTCAGTGGCTTTGATCGTCCCTGAGGAGCCGACACAATGATCCCAGTCGTGTTCAAGGTACTGATTGATCACGGGCTGCATGTCGAGTTGATGTTGTTTTAGCGCTTTATCAAACTGACGCACGAGGTTGTCGGTTTTTTGAAACCATTGCTGGTTCGCGGTGACACAACCGATGTTGACGCTCTCCATCAGGTTCGGAGTAATGCCGGTGCCCGCAATGATCTCGGTGCTGCCACCGCCGATGTCGATCACCAGCCGTTTTTTGTTGTCTCGAATGCCGAAGGTGACGCCGCTGAAGATCAGTCGCGCTTCCTCACGGCCCGAGATGATCTCGATTGGCACCCCCAGTATTTTTTCTGCGGCCGCATTAAACACAGCAGCATTGCGGGCGCGTCGCAGGGTGTTGGTGCCAACAATTCGAATCTGGCTGGTGGGTACGTCGCGTAGCCGTTGTTGAAACATCGCCAGGCAATCCAGCGCTCGCTCCATGGTCTGCGGGTCGATGAAATTGTTTTCGTCGAGACCGGAACCGAGTCTTACCGGACGACGCAGTTTGTCGATCATTTGCAAGTGCGACTGTCGTCCGCCAGCGACTGCCATATGAAAACTGTTTGAGCCCAGGTCGATCGCCGCATAAGAATTATCTGCGGTAATTTCATGGCTCATAGCGGTTACTCAAGGGTGTCGTATTGATCACTAAACAGATTCTGTTTCGGTGTTTGTTCCAAAAGGAGAGTAACACAATCCACTTGTATCACTCAGTGTTGCCGGTGTGCATGCGACACATCGATTCTATAAGTGGCACAGGGCGGGGGTTTTAGGGCTGCTCATATCTGACCGAGCGATACTCTGTCTCTTGCTTCAATGTCCTGCTCGGTGCGGGTCTGACGCAAGCCTGCATCGATCATCAATTGTCGTGTGGCCGGCCCTTGAGTTGATCCATGCTCAATCAGCAGCCAGGCGTCGGCCCGCATATACAATCTTGCGTTGGCGACGATGTGTGCAATGTCGCGCAAGCCGTTTTGCGCCGAGACCAGTGCGCCCTGTGGTTCAAATTGCAGCCCGCCACGGTGCAGATGCGGGTCGTCTGCTGCAATATAGGGCGGGTTGGATACAATCAGTTGGTAGTCAGTCCGCGGGACCTGCTGATACCAGTCAGATTGTATAAACTGCACGTCGACGTTGTTTTCCCGTGCGTTATCGCGTGCTACCGCCAGGGCGGCTTCACTGTGATCTATAGCGTCAACCGGCAGGTTTTTATGCTCAGTGGCTATGCTTATCGCGATCACACCGCTGCCGGTGCCCAGGTCAAGAACAGGGCCCTCGCGCAGCTGTAATGTGTCCAGTGCAAGCTGCACCAGCAACTCCGTGTCATTTCGCGGGACCAGTGTATCGCGGGTCACTCTAAATGGCAGTGACCAGAACTCACGAGTGCCGGTCAGATAGGCTATCGGTGTGCCTTGTTTGCGCTGGTCAATCAGGTGATTAAATTTAACCTGCGCGTCGGAACCGGGTATTTTTTCAGGCCAGGTATAGAGGTGAGCACGATTTTTCTGCAGGCAGTCGGCCAGCAGAAGCTCGGCGTCCAGTCGCGCCGTGTCACTGCTGTCAGTCAGGCGCCGGGTGCCGTCTCGCAGCAATTCAGCGATGGACATAGAAGGGGGGTTATCGATGCTCATAGACGACTTGTCTCAATGCCGGATGAGGCCATGATAATTAACCAGGCAGACGATACTGCCTGTACCTGCAGCAGTGCGGGGGCTAGTCGCCCAACTCGGCAAGCATATCTGCCTGATGTTCTGCCAACAGCGGATCGATCACCTGCTCTAGCGATCCATTGACGATCTCTTCCAGTTTATAGAGCGTTAAATTGATTCGATGATCTGTTACACGTCCTTGCGGGAAATTGTAGGTGCGTATGCGTTCAGAGCGATCTCCACTACCCACTTGCAGTCGACGTGATTCAGATTCCTCGGCATGTTGCTTGTCAACTTCATCGTTGAGTAACCGTGCCTGCAACAGTGACATCGCGCGTGCGCGGTTTTTATGTTGCGAGCGTTGATCCTGACACTCGACAACAATACCGGTCGGCAGATGCGTCAGGCGGATTGCCGAGTCGGTTTTATTGATGTGCTGGCCGCCGGCGCCGCTGGCACGAAAGGTGTCGACACGCAGGTCAGCCGGGTTGATGGTGACTTCTTCAAGTTGTTCCGCCTCTGGCAGAATTGCCACAGTTGCCGCTGACGTATGCACCCGACCCTGAGATTCTGTTTCAGGTACCCGTTGCACACGGTGCGCGCCGGATTCAAATTTCAATCGCGAGAATACACCGTTGCCTTCGAGCCGTGCGACGACTTCTTTATAGCCCCCGTGTTCACCGTCGCGTTCGGTGATTAACTCTACGCGCCATTTTTGTGATTCGGCATAGCGGGAGTACATTTTGAAGAGGTCACCGGCAAATATTGCTGCCTCATCGCCACCGGTGCCGGCACGAATTTCCAGAAACACGTTGTTTTCGTCACGCGGATCCCGCGGCAGCAGCAGTTTTTGCAGGTCGAGGTCGAGTTGTTCGATTTTTGCTTCGGCATCGGAGATTTCCTCCTGCGCCATCTCGCGGATTTCCGGGTCCGGGTCGTTGGCCATCTCCTGTCCGCTGGCCAGATCGGCAACGGTGGCGACGTAGCTTGCATAGCTCGATACTACGGGTTCGAGTTGAGCGTACTCGCGGGAGAGGTCACGAAAGCGGTTTTGATCTGAAATTATTTCCGCCTCGCCGAGCAGCGCTGCAATTTCTTCGTGGCGCTCGCTCAGGGCCTCCAGTTTTGATTTTATTGATGCTTTCACTGGCTGTTATCTTTCAGGTCGAACAATTGGCGGGCCGCGTCGACAATTGCGTGATCGCCGGTCTCGCTGGCTTCGCGCAATTGGGTGGAGGGCTTGTGTAACAGTTTGTTGGTAAAGGTGTGGGCAAAGTATTGTAACGCCTTCTCAGGGCTTTCGCCTTTCGCGAGCATGGCCTGCGCGTTCTTCAGGGCTTCCTGCTGTAACCCGGTGGCGTAGCCGCGCAGGTCGGCAATAGTACGGCCTGCATCGAGCCCGCGCAATTTCTGCATGAAATTGACGACCTGGTGATCGATGATTGATTCGGCTTTGGCGGCGGCCTCCTGCCGTGCCCGCATTCCTTGATCAATGATTTCGGTGAGATCATCGACGGTGTACAAAAATACATCTGAGAGATCGACCACCTGCGCTTCGATATCGCGCGGTACGGCGATGTCGATCATCGCCATGGGCCGGTGCTTGCGCGCCTTGAGGGCTTGCTCGACCGCGCCCTTGCCCAGAATTGGCAGGGTGGAGCCGGTGGACGAAATAGTGATGTCCGCCAGCGCCAGGACGTTGGGGATTTCAGCCAGTGTGATCGCATCACCCTGATACTGGTTGGTCAGCCGCTGTGCCCGCTCCAGCGTGCGGTTGGCAATGATGACCCGTCCGATCCCCGATGACTGCAAGTGCTGCAGCGCCAGTTCGATCGTCTCGCCGGCACCGATCAGCAATGCCGTGTGGTCGCTGAGATCGCCGAATATCTGCTTAGCCAGCGAGACTGCAGCAAACGCCACTGAGACCGGACTGGCACCGATGGCGGTGTCGGTGCGCACTTGCTTTGCCACATTAAATGCGGATTGGAAAAGCAGTGACAGATGCTTGCCGATCGACCCGGAGTCGCCGGCATCCCGGTAGGCCTGCTTGATCTGGCCGAGAATTTGCGGCTCCCCCAGTACCATCGAATCGAGCCCGCTGCAGACGCGCATCAGATGATGAACGGCCTGCTGATCGTGATGCTCGAACAGAAACGGCGAGAAGCTGTCGTCCGGTGCGCGATGATAGTCATGCAACCAATTGACCAGCGCCGGGGTCAGAGTAGCGTCCATGCCGCAGTAAATTTCAGTGCGGTTGCAGGTAGAGACTATAGTTGCTTCGGAGACACTGAGGTCACGCCGCAGGGTGTGTAGCGCGTCAGGCAGTCGCTCAGGTGCAAACGCGATGCGCTCTCTGACGTCGACCGGAGCGGTAAGGTGATTAAGGCCGATGGCTACAAGGGACATTTGATCGATGTTACCAAATCTGCGGTCTAAACCGCCTCGAGTGTAGGTATTGCCACGTGTTTTTGGCCGGATTTAAAAGTGGATGAAAAGCACCGCTGAAAGCGAACAGTTGGGCCATGGAAGTTGATTTGCAAGGCCACGGAAACCATTATAGCTGGGGATTCGTGGGGTAGGCGATTGCCGGACAAGTACCTTTTGACGTCGCGGCAACAGTTATTATAGGTTGAACAGCAGGTTTGGACATCACAGGCGGTGCAAAAATTTTGAAAAAATTTACTTTATCAGCGACCTTAGCCGTCGCGCTGGGTGCCTGCAGTGCGCTGACCAACGCTCAGACAACTCGCCCGGCAGAAGGTTTAGCGGGACTGGCAGCGGCAGGCTCCGCCACCGACACCACATTGGCGCAGGCGACCTCGCAGTCCTTATCCGAAGACCTGTCTCCGTCCAATAGTGCAAAAGTATATCGTGCCCGCCAGCTTAGTATCATGCAGGAATCCGATCTGGTGTTTAAGATTTTGGCTGCCGAGATGGCCGGGCGCCGTGGCCGGGTAGATATCGCCGCACGCAATTATTATGACGCCGCCACTGTCAGCGGTGATGCCCGCGTCGCTGAGCGCGCGACAAAGCTTGCGTTGTACAGTCGCGACATCGACCGTGCCGAAGGCGCTGTCGATCTGTGGGTGAATCTGAGTCCCGAAAGTGTCGATGCCTGGCAGCATAAGGCGCAGGTTCTGATGCAGCGAAAAAATGTTCAGGGCACCACCAGCGCGCTGGAGCAGGTAATCAATCTCTCTGAGGGTGCCCCGTCAGCCGTGATACCCGGCGTGGTGAACTCCATTCTGCGCCAGTCGGACGCCGATCTGGGGGTGCAGGTATTGACCGAGCTGGGTCAGCGGTTCCCGGACAGTGCCGATACCCAATACGGTATCGGTCGCTTTGCGATGTCCAAAGGTGAGCGGGAAACTGCCCGCGCGGCGTTTGAAAGAGCGTTGCAGATAGATCCATCAAATGTAGACGCAATGCTCGCCAACGCACGCCTGAAACTGGCCGGCGGAGACGGCGACGAAGCTTTGCAGCTGGTGCAGACTTTTGTCGGGAAAGAGGCAGATAATGTCCCTGCACAACTCGGCTACGCACGCCTGCTGGTCGAAGCGGGCAAGTATGAGCTTGCCACCGAACGCTTCGAGGTAATTGCCGAAAACTTCCCGACCGATGCTGACGCGATTTATTCCATCGGTTTGCTGGCGCTCGAGATAACCCGCGTCGAGCAAGCGGAGGACTATTTGCAGCAAGTGGTTGCACTACAGCAGCACGAGGCGACCGCCAACTACTACCTGGCTCGAATATCAGACAGTCGCAGGGACTACCGTGAGGCGATCAGCCGCTACCGGAAAGTTGAAGAAGGCGAGAACTTCTTCGATGCGCAAATTCGCGCCGCCGAGCTGCATGGCCTGGTCGGTGAAGTTGATATCGGCCGTCGCCTCATCGAAAGCCTGAAGGCGTACTCCGATGAAAAATCGATCCAGATAGAACTCATCACATCCGAAAGCCGGCTGTTAAACAGCAATGATCAGCACGAAGAATCACTGCAGGTTCTTACCAACGGTCTCGACCAGTACAAAGACGATACCACGCTGCTGTACGCCCGTGCGCTGGTTGCCGAGCAACTCGATAAGCGCGAAGTCTTCGAAGACGATCTCGCCAGGGTCATCGCGCTGCAACCGGATAACGGTTACGCGTTAAATGCGTTCGGGTATTTTTTAACTGACCGCAATGAACGCCTGGATGAAGCAGAAGGCTACCTGGTCCGGGCTTTCGAGCTGATGCCTGAGGACCCGGCCATTATTGATAGCCTCGGGTGGTTGTACTACCGGCAGAGCAAATATCCGGAATCAATAGAACTGCTGCGCAAGGCACATGAAATATTGCCGGATGCTGAGATTGCGGCGCATTTGGGTGAGGTATTATGGGTATCAGGTGACCAGGACGGTGCCACCAAAGTGTGGGAGGAAGCATTGAAGGCTTCGCCCGACGATGATCTCCTCAACAACGTGGTGAAAAAGTACATTCGTTGAACTTACCATGCGCATTGAAAACTGCGCGTCGAAGAGGCGCGCTTTTGCTGGTGGCCGTGGTGCTGGTTTTGTCGTGTCAGTCCAACCCGCCCATCGTCGGCTCGCCGGCTACGCCTGAGAGCATCGTCGAGCGCAATGGCAAACTTGCTGCTCTTAAGCCGTGGCGCGCGCTTGGTTCGCTGGTGGTCGACTCTGATCGGCAGGGCGTGGTAAACGCGTCGTTTGCTTGGGACGCAAGCAATGACGGGTTTGATATAAAGCTGTTCGGGCCACTGGGTGTTCAATCATTCAGGATCATAGAGCAATCCGGTACAGCCCGTCTGATCAGCAAAGACGAAGAGTTCACCGGTGAAACCGCAGAGTTATTACTGATGGAAGCGCTGGGTGTGCGAATACCGTTGCGCAGCATGCAGGACTGGGTGGTTGGCCTTGAGGGAACTGCGCTGAGTGCCGAGCGTGATCGCACCGGACTGCTGCGCGAGATGGTGGTGGCAGAGCAAAGCGATCAGCAATGGGATGTGCTGTTTCAACGTTACACCCGGGTTGATGACCTCGATCTCCCCAAGGCAATCAGGATAACCGGTAACGGCGTTAAGATTCAGTTGTCGGTGAAAAAATGGACCCGCCCTGATGCCGTATCCAATGGTCGCCTGAGCGTACCCGGCCTAGACAGCTGATCCTGCCCAACCCGTTGCCGGACTCGCCAATGTTGTGGCCTTCACCCGCCAAATTGAATCTGTTCCTGCACATTACCGGCCGTCGTGATGACGGCTACCATCTGCTGCAAACTGCGTTTCAGTTGCTTGATTACGGTGATGAATTATCGTTCTCTCTGCGTGGGGATGACGATATTCAACTGGTCGAGCAGATTGATGGTGTCGCGCAGCACGACAACCTGGTGTGGCGTGCTGCTGTCAGCTTGCGGGACTATGCACGGGCCAACGGTTTTGAGGTTTGCGGTGTTGATATCACGGTCGACAAAAAACTGCCGATGGGCGGCGGACTCGGTGGGGGCAGTACTAATGCAGCAACGACGTTGGTGGCGTTAAATTGTTTGTGGGGCTGTCACTTCGACAATGACATACTTTCACAGCTTGGCGTGTTGCTCGGTGCCGACGTGCCTGTCTTTGTGCGCGGGCGCAGCGCCTGGGCGGAAGGAATCGGTGAAAAATTGCAGCCGCTGCAGCTGCCGGAGCGCTGGTTTGTGGTCGTTCATCCGGGTGTTCATAGCAGCACAGAGAAACTCTTTTCAAATTCCGAATTGACACGTGATAGCACACCGATCACAATACGCGGCTTCAGTAGCGGGGAGTCGGTCTCCAATGTGTTCGAACCGATCGTCTGTGCGTCACAGCCAGCCGTCGCAAGAGCCATTGACAGACTCAACATATTTGCTTCTGAGTATTGTGTGAAGGCTGAAACCAGCGCACCCGTAGCCGCAATGACCGGTACCGGGTCGTGTGTTTTCCTCAGTTGCGAGGATAAGCAACAGGCACAGAATGTGCAGCGCGGGTTTACTGACAGCACTAGCGCAAACGAAGAGACAAGCGTGTTTGTCGCCAGAGGGGTGAATGAATCACCACTCAACAAGGCGCTGGCAGCTTTTCGTAGTAAGCACTATCCAGATGGGGCGTAGCCAAGCGGTTAAGGCACCGGGTTTTGATCTCGGCATGCGTAGGTTCGAATCCTACCGCCCCAGCCATCTACACTACTGAGTCAGTGAGTTACCAGTGTCGGAATCGAATATGATGGTTTTTTCGGGCAAGGCCAATCCGGCTTTGGCGCAGAAAATCGTAGACCAACTTCGCATTCCCCTCGGTAAAGCGTCGGTCGCAGAATTCTCAGACAGCGAAACAGCCGTTGAGATCCTCGAGAATGTCCGCGGTCGCGATATCTTCCTGATTCAAACAACCTGTAACCCGACCAATCACAATCTGATGGAGATGCTCATCATGGTTGATGCGTTCCGCCGTGCGTCGGTAGAGCGTATCACCGCAGTGATGCCATACTTCGGTTACGCACGGCAGGATCGTCGGGTGCGTTCAGCACGCGTTGCCATTTCAGCAAAGCTGGTGGCCAACATGATCACCATTGCAGGCGTTGACCGCGTACTCACGGTGGATGTGCACGCCGAGCAGATCCAGGGTTTTTTTGATATCCCGGTTGACAACGTCTACGCCTCACCCTTATTGCTGGGTGACCTGTGGCGTCAGAAACACCAGAACCTGATTGTCGTGTCGCCTGATGTCGGCGGTGTGGTCAGAGCAAGGGCAGTGGCCAAGCAACTCGATGATGCAGATCTTGCCATCATTGATAAGCGTCGGCCGCAGGCTAATCAGGCTCAGGTAATGCACATCATTGGAGACGTCAGCGGCAAGACCTGCGTTATTATCGACGACATGGTCGATACCGCCGGCACATTGTGCAAAGCGGCAGACGCACTCAAAGAGCACGGCGCGGGCAAGGTGGTTGCCTATGCAACTCACGCCGTATTGTCGGGCAAGGCGATTGAAAATCTGGTCGAATCACAAATAGACGAGCTGGTTGTCACCGATACCATCCCGATGTCACCGGAGGTAGCAGCCTGCAGCAAAATTCGCCAATTGTCAGTTGCCAATATGCTTGCAGAAACCATCCGTCGAATCCACGAAGAAGAATCGGTCAGCTCCATCTACATGGACTGAACGCCTGCGCCATTGCAGATTGTCCGTCGCGCACAGGCGTCCTGTATACGGCGGCTCAAACTAACTGCAGCACCGGTCGTTAGCTGATTAGCACCCTTTCGGTTTCCGGGCTGGACGGGGGTTGCAGCGGATACCACGTAGAACACGCAAACAGCCCGTTAAACCGGCAGAAGAAGTTGCCATTGGATGGGGCGTGTTTTGGGCATTTTAGCCATGAGTTACTGGCTATACGTGCAAACTTTGTTATACTGATCGGCTTTGCATCGTTTTGGTCGCGAATAGATGCAGAGAAAAATTGCAATTCAGAATACTCTGACTAATTAAAGGACATTCCATGAGCCTCCAGTTCAAATTGAGCGCGGAAGTACGCAGTGATTATGGTAAAGGTGCGAGCCGCCGACTGCGTCGAGCTGAAAAGTTCCCGGGCATTATCTACGGTGGTGGATCGAATCCCACGCCGATCTCGCTTGATCACAACGAAGTGATGAACAACCTCCAGCATGAGGCATTCTTCTCGCACATTCTGACACTCGATGTCGCCGGTGCGAAAGAACAAGCCATCATCAAGGACATCCAGCGGCATCCGTTTAAACAGCAGATTCTGCATATCGATTTTCTGCGTGTTGTTGCCGGTGAAGCACTGACCGTGAGAGTGCCACTGCACTACATCAACGAAGATACCTGCGTAGGTGTTAAGACTGAAGGCGGCTCTATCAACCGCATCGAAACCGAGATCAGCGTCAGCTGTCTGCCCAAAGATCTTCCTGAGTACATCGAAGTCGACCTTGCCGAGCTAGCGCTGGGCGCATCACTGCATTTGTCCGACGTGAAACTGCCTGAAGGCGTTACTTCAACTGATCTGGCTCACGGTGATGAAGATCATGATCGCGCGATCGTTGCTGTACATGCAACCAGAGCCGGAACCGAAGCTTCAGATGAAGATGGCGACGACCAGGCAGCGAGTGAAGAAGGTGACGGCGGAGAATCCTGATCGGTTCCCGTTAGCTGAGCGAGGCCGGTTGTGCCTGCCTTCAAGCTAATAGTCGGGCTCGGCAATCCGGGTTCAAAATATGAAGAGACCCGCCACAATGCGGGTTTCTTTTTATTGGATGAGATAGCCCGCCGCTTCGATGCATCGTTCACGGCTGAAAAGAAATTTCAGGGTGATGTCGCACGAGCCTTTATTGGTGCGCACGATGTTCGTCTGCTCAAACCCACCACCTTTATGAATTTAAGCGGAGAGTCGGTACAGGCGCTGGCGAGTTTTTACCGTATCGAGCCCGGACAGATTCTGGTGGCGCACGATGAGCTCGACCTGCCGCCCGGCACTGTGCGCCTTAAAAAGGGCGGTGGTCACGGCGGGCACAATGGTCTGCGCGATATCATTAAGCATATCGGTAAGGAGTTCTGGCGGGTGCGCCTCGGGATAGGACACCCGGGCAGTGCCAGTCAGGTTGTCTCGTTTGTTCTCAAGCGCGCACCGCGGTCAGAAGCGGATCTGCTGACCGGCAGTATCGATGAAGTATTGGCCGAGTTCCCGGCAGTGGTCAGCGGCGATATGGAAAAAGCCATGCAAAGGCTTCACCGGAAGCCTGAAAAGGCCAAGCCGAAAAAGCCCGATGCCGATGCCAAAGCCGCAGAACCCGGTGGCGACGGCCAGTCCAAGTCCTGAATTATCAGGCACGTCTGGCAGGTGTTGACGCCTGCGTCGACGAACTGAATTTTAACCACCACAACATGCAGAGCTATTGTTATGGGATTTAAGTGTGGCATTGTCGGATTGCCGAACGTTGGTAAGTCCACGTTATTCAATGCATTAACCAACGCAGAGATTGCCGCAGAAAACTACCCGTTCTGCACCATCGAGCCTAACGTTGGTATCGTGCCGGTGCCAGATCCGCGCCTCGATAATCTGGCGACTATCGTTAATCCGCAGAAGATACTGCCCACGACCATGGAGTTTGTCGATATTGCCGGCTTGGTGGCGGGTGCCTCCAAAGGGGAGGGGCTGGGCAATAAATTTTTAGGCAATATTCGCGAGACCGATGCGATCGCCCATGTTGTTCGGTGCTTCGAAGACGAAGACGTCGTGCACGTCGCTGGCAAGGTCAATCCGGTATCGGATATCGAGGTAATCGACACCGAGCTGATGCTTGCTGACATGGACAGCGCTGAAAAAGCGGTTTATCGGGTCGGTAAAAATGCCAAATCAGGCAATAAGGCCGCTATCGCTGAAAAAGAACTGATGGAGCGTGTGGTAGCTCACATCGACGCTGGTAATCCTGTTCGGTCAATGACGCTAAACGACAATGAAAAGCAGATCATCAAGATGATGCACCTGCTTACCTCCAAGCCCGTCATGTATATCGCGAACGTCGCCGAAGACGGCTTCGACAATAATCCACTGCTGAAGCAGGTGCAGGACTACGCCGCAGCTGAGGGCTCATCGGTGGTGGCTGTGTGTGCCGCCATTGAATCAGAAATCGCGCTGCTGGATGACGAAGATAAAACCGAGTTTCTCGATGAGTTGGGTCTTGAAGAGCCCGGGCTCAACCGCGTTATTCGCGCCGGTTATGAATTACTCGATCTGCAAACCTTCTTCACCGCCGGTGAAAAGGAAGTGCGCGCCTGGACGGTACGGCAGGGCTCAACGGCCCCGCAGGGCGCCGGTCGTATACACACCGATTTCGAAAAAGGATTTATCAGGGCCGAGGTCGTCGGCTACGACGATTTCATTGCCTGTTCCGGGGAGCAGGGTGCCAAAGATGCCGGTAAATGGCGTCTCGAAGGAAAAGAGTATCTAATGACAGAAGGCGATGTCGTGCATTTTCGCTTCAATGTGTGAGTTATCCCGACAGGATCACTTGACAGGTCGCGAGCAAAAACCCAAAATACGCTATTAGATTTGGCTATGTAGCTCAGTTGGTTAGAGCACAGCATTCATAATGCTGGGGTCGGTGGTTCAAGTCCACCCATAGCCACCATACAATCAAAAAGGCCGTCCATTGACGGCCTTTTTTGTGTCTGCAATACATCGCAATGGCCTTTGCAACGTCCAAAAGGTGGGCCGGTGTCTGTGATCCGATGCGGCAACAGCGCCGGTAGTTCTTCAAGGGTAACGGCAGATGTTTGTAGCCCGGGTAAACGCTGCTAATCCTGTCCGTGTTACGTGTGACCAGCTCAATCCGGTGCGTTACTGCAAATGGATCAAGATGGATAGACCACAATCCGTTGGAAACCTGCAGCGTGAGCAAGGCCAGCTCTAGATTCGTCCTCGCTCACGCGTCGGGTTTCCACTCGGAGCGACAGACAGCGCAACGATGATGGAAGGGCCACAATCCATTGGAAACCCGCAGCGTGAGGATCGAAGGGGATCAGGTCTTTCATTGCCACGTAGGCGATTCAATGAGAAAAACACATAGGGGGAACAACTGTTGTTTATGTATTCTTGAGAGCACAAATCCTATGGTAGACCCCTAAATGTGCATATATGTCCTGTTAGTGCCTTGATAATTTAAATTGGCTGTCAC
>CALKXD010000031.1 GCA_938003855.1 uncultured Granulosicoccaceae bacterium
GCCAAAAACAAGCCATTTATAAATTTTACCGTCTTATTGATATATTTTATTTGTATCTTTATAGATTTTTTTATTGTAAATTGCCTGCCACAACAAGGGCGACTTGCGACCAACATGAGCTATGAATCCGACATCACCGACCTGTCAGCACTGGCCACCACCGGATCTATATCCCTGACCCAATCCCCGCTGGCCCTGACGATCAGTGGATTGCAGGCAGGGGCCTATGTTGGCGTCGCAATCATCCTGATCATGACACTCGGCGCGCAGGCTCCGGAGAGTATTCGCGCATTGGTGATGGGCAGCACCTTCGGGCTAGCACTTATTCTGGTGGTCATTGCCGGAGCGGATCTGTTCACCGGCCACAATCTGTACTCATCGGTGGCTGTGGCATCACAACAGCTGTCGATGATCGACGCAATCAAGCTCAACACATGGATATTCACCAGCAATCTAATCGGTGCTTTGCTACTGGTCTGCATTTACTGGCTCGGTCAGGGACCGCTAACACATGGTGACAGCGCTAACTTTTTACAGTCGATTGCAGCAAAAAAAATGCAACTGCCTGCAGCAGCACTGATTGCCCGTGGAATCTTATGCAACTGGCTGGTGTGTCTTGCACTGTGGATGGCTAAGCGAGTAGACAGCGCATCCGCCAGGTGCATTGTCATTGCGTGGTGCTTGTTAGCTTTCATCGCAGCCGGATTTGAGCACTCTGTCGCCAACATGACCATCCATTTGCTGGCGTTGCTGGGCCCTGCCAACGCGGCTATTAGTGTTTTTGGTGCTGGTCACAATCTACTTTGGGTAACGCTCGGCAACGTAATCGGCGGGGCTGTTTTCGTCGGACTGGCCTACTCCGCACAGTGCCCGCGACAGCATTAACGACAGCAAAAATTCTCTACAACCTCCAGACCAAGGACCCCCATGCAAACCCCTGTACTCGTAGTTTCATTACTCGGCATGCTGCTTGTCAGTGCCGCCTTTATTTTGGTCATCAGGAACTCCTCCGTCCGACAGGACAATTACGCCGGGATCGTCACGCGCGGGTATAGCGTAAGACGCTGGTGGATGATTGCACTCTGTGTTGTCGGCGTGACAGTGACGATCACTTCCCTTACCCCATTTCCGATTACTGCCAATGCAGGCACACCCCCGAAGGTAATCAAAGCCGTCGGCGGCCAGTGGTACTGGAAACTCGATAACAACACTGCGATGGCCGGGGAACCCGTGCAATTTCATGTCACCAGCGATGACGTCAATCATGGGTTTGCCATCTATAACCCGGACAATAAAATTATTGCCCAGACGCAGGCCATGCCGGGCTACGTAAACCAACTCAACGTCACCTTTACCGAACCGGGTTTGCATCGAATTCTCTGCCTGGAGTATTGCGGCCTGGCGCACCACGGAATGATTGCCGATTTCACCGTCACTGAGGCCAACTGACATGACCACCACACCGAACTCTGAACAACTGCATACCGGTCAGCACCTGACCATCGTTAAAGTCTGGCTGGCGATCGGCCTCCTCGTGTTTGCGCTGATGATGATTGCCGGGGTCGCCTTGCGCGCAGCACAGGGCAGCGCATTCCTGACTCTGCCACCCGATCTCTTTTACCAGATAATGACGCTTCACGGCGCAGGCATGGTCGGGGTGGCAGGCCTGGCAGGTCTTGCGGTTAACTGGTACTTCCTGAGCCACCACGTTGCATTGAGTCCACGCATACTACTGATCGCGTTGTTGTTATCCTTACTCGCCGTGACATTGATTATCGGCTCAATCCTCATTGGTAAGTTTGCCGCAGGCTGGACATTTCTCTATCCGCTCCCCGCTAAGTCTTTAGGCATCTGGTCTACAGCCGCCGCCGCCACTTTCGCCACAGGTTTGCTGGTGCTCGGGGTGGCGTTTCTGCTGGTCTATCTGGACATGGCAATCGCCATCTCAAAGCAATACGGCAATCTAATAAAAGGTCTGGGCCTGCCCATGCTGTTTGGACGCACGCCACTCGACGACTCACACCCGACCACCGTGGTCGCCAGTTCAATGGTTATTATTGTTAACGTCTGCGGCATAGCGGTCGGCGCCGTGGTACTGGTCATGACCATTGCCAACCTGCTGGCGCCTTCTATAGCGCCGGATGCTCTCCTGATGAAGCACTTAATCTACTTTTTCGGCCATGTCTTCATTAACGCCACAATCTACTCAGCCGTCACTGCGGTCTATGAATTGCTCCCCGTCTATACTGCACGGCCCTGGAAAATCAGCCGGCCGTTTTTAGCCGCCTGGTTTGCTGCCACTTTTATGGTGATGGCAGTCTACCCACATCACCTGCTGATGGATTTCGCGATCCCCGCATGGGTCGCGATTGCCGGCCAGATAATATCCTATACCAGCGGCATTCCCGTCCTGGTGGTCACCGCGTTCAGCGGGTTGATGCTGGTATACCGCAGCGGTATACGATGGGACGCAAGCTCAAGCTTGCTGGTACTTGGATTATTCGGGTGGGCTGCAGGCGTCGTACCTGCTGTGATCGATGGCATGATCAAAGTCAATCTGGTTATGCACAACACAATGTGGGTGCCGGGGCATTTCCATTTTTATCTTTTACTGGGTCTGTTACCAATGGTGCTGGGATTTAGCACTTACCTTGCCGCAAACGGGCAACAGGGTAAATCCTCTCGCGTCCCTGTCTACCTATACAGCATCGGTGGAATTGCCCTGTGCCTGAGCTTTCTGGTGTCCGGGGCGATGTCGGTGCCCCGTCGGTTCGCGGTGCACGAATCTGCCTGGCAGTGGCTGGGTAATGTCGGCGCAATCGCCGGAAGCCTGGTGTTGCTTTCCACGCTAATGCTGGCGCTGCCAATTCTGGCAAAGCTGAAGAATGCCAGCTTGCAGCACAGTGTCTAAACAGCGTTATTTTCTACAGGCAATTCTCTGCGCCGGGTTTGCACTCGGCGTTCTTCTCTGGCGGACCAACGGATTCAGCAACTACACCTATGAATCCGCCAGGCGTGCCTCGATCAATAAATCGCCGACTGCACTTTCCGACTGGCAGCTGCAAAACGAATCCGGTGAGATTATCAGTTTGTCTTCTCTGCAGGGAAAGCGGTTGCTGGTGAATTTTATATTCACCCGCTGCCCGACAATCTGTCAGGCACAGGGGTCTCGCTATCAGCAACTGCAACACCGCATCGCGGAAGTCGGTGCGACAAATATAGTGTTGTTGTCTGTCAGTATCGACCCCGACTACGACACCCCCCGACGGCTGCAAAGCTACCGCGAGATTCATCGCGGCAAACCAGGCGGCTGGCAACTAACCCGCCCCGTCAGTCAGCAGCAGCTTGACACCATAATCGATGAAACCGGACTGCGCATCATTGCCGATGACATCGGCGGATACAGCCACTCAGAATCAATCCACCTGGTAAAGCGCGGAAAGCTGGTGTCAATTAAGGACTGGGATTCAACCTCTCTGGACGCTCTGATCAATAATGCCGACCCCACCTGAAATCTACCCGCCGCTGACACTTGATCAAGCAGACCGAACTACCCCGCTGGCAGGCCTCGCGCTTATCGCGCTATTCGCCGCCAACCTGATACCGTCAGCCGCTCATTGGTTTGAAGCATCAATGATCAGACACATGCTGGTGCAGCTTCCTCTGCTGGCCATTGCCGGCGCGAGTCTGCTTCTGACCTCAGAACCTCTGCAACAAATGCTGCAGAAAATTGACCCCGGCGGCATTTGCGCGCTGATACTGGGCACCGGATGCATGCTCTTCTGGATGCTGCCGTTACACCTTGACCTCGCTACCACGGACCCGTGGTTTCGCTTGTTGAAAGTAACAACCGTGCCGCTGGGGATCGGCCTGTGCTGGCTATGGGCATTTCAGCGGTCAAGCCTGCTGATGAAAATACTGATCTGCTTTGAAGGCTGGGCCTCGATATCCAGACTCGCCTGGATCTACCTGGAAAGCCCGCAACAATTGTGTAGCAGCTACCTTATCAGTGAACAACAGCAGGCAGGAACCATTCTACTGGTAGTTTCAGTTGCTATTGCCGTGACCGCCAGCCTGTGGGGGTTATTCGGCCGCTTCGATACCGCCCGCGTCAACCAGCCGCAATCCCGCCAAAGTGATGCGCCGGATCAGAAATCTGAGTAAGCAACCCCGACCTCCTAAACCACACCACACAAAGCTAGATTAACCGTCCAATGCGCGCTATGTTGACCCACACTTGCAGGTACACTACCCGCCTATCGCACTCGCTGGCTGACGCATGCACATCACCAAGAATACCGACTATTCGCTTCGCACACTGATGCTTCTCGCCTTGCAACCGCCAGGAGAGCGCATCAGCATTGAGAAGATCAGCGAGACTTTCAGCATATCCCGCGGCCACTTGATGAAAATTGTCAATCAGCTGGCAAACCTGCATCTGGTTGAAACCACCCGAGGGCGTTCCGGTGGCGTTCGCCTTGATCTCGAGTATAGCGATATCAACATCGGTAGTGTGGTGCGACAACTGGAAGAAGTCACCCGGATTGTCAACTGCGACGACGGCCCCTGTCTATTTAAAGGCGCCTGTAATCTGGAACGAGCCTTTCAAAAAGCCAGCGACGCATTTCTACATGAACTAGACCAGTACACTCTTGCAGACCTGGTCAAACAGCGCTCGCACCTGCAGAAAATAGTAATGCACGGACTAAGCGGCTAAACCCTCACTAACCAGCGACATCCACAAAGGAATAGTCTCCACGATACCCGCCATAGTGTAATTTTCGGTGGCTGAAACAGTAAACACATAGAGCACTGGCAAAGCATTATTGCTTTTCACTACTGCCGCCGGATTGATCAATGCCCGGCCCGAAGCGGATATTAAGCACAGCGGTTTACACAAAAAACGCCAGTGTAGATACCGGCGGGTGTAAACCTTCGACGGCTGTTGTTCAGTATCAAGGGCTGCCGTGTATTACCCGCTCCGGCAGGCAATATTAAGACAGACAAGCCTTTTATACCCGGCCGTGTTGCCAGTAGTTGTTGGCAGCGGCCACCGTTTGAAAATGCGTCGCTATCACTTGCGATGAGGCGATCAGGCTATCGGCACTTTCACCATATACCGGCCGTAGGCGGGCGCGTATCTCATCGGAGGGTTGCGTGTACTTTATTGCCATTCTCGACAACTTAATTGCCAACTCATAACCGGCTTGTGCATCTACCGTCTGCAAACTCTCCAACCATACGTCTGCCATAATCACTATTAATCCAAAGAAAAGAAGGGAAACCTTAAGGGGCGAGTCACCAATCAGGCAACCCGCTCAGTTATCCAGTACGCGGCCGTTGTCCGTTACTTAAGCAGATGCTGGTACGAAAACACAAAGTTGGTATCGGTCAACGGCGCATGGCAGGCGAGACAGGCATTGAGATCTTTATCTGCCTTGGCACCATCGGGTTTAAATGCCGCCATCTCCCAATTGCCGTTGCGCAAACCGTCAGGGTATTGCTCACCCCACCCTTCCTCACGCTGCATCACGGCGACCAATGCAAACTTGTCACTGATTCTTTGACCAAGCGATGATGTGATCACAGCACCTTCTGCATCAAGTTTGGCTTTATAGACTTCTGCTACCAATATAGATCCGTAAGGTAGCTTGCCATCGTCGCCCGGTCCCTGCATAGCGATATCATTGGCGAACAGCCGGATCACCTGATCGGGATTCTGCGTGCGATCCAGACTCAGGTAGTTGGTGTAGGTGGCACGATAGTTTTCGGGGAAAGCTATTTTATCGTCCTCTGCGTGTACTGTTGCAGTGACGGCAAGTAATGCCGCACCAACAAGCGTCGCAATTCTGTGCATGTGTTTTTCCTCTGTGAAAGTGAGTGATAGATACAACACAAAAAAACCTGACGGTACGGACCCTCTGCTACATCGGATTCACCTGATCCGCAGCCGCAGTATAAACTCATTAACACTATATGTCATATTATAATATTACTTATTTGTTTTTAGTCAGCCAAGCCTCTACCATATCCCTTTATTTCAATGGTCGTCATCCATGGGTACCACCAACCGAATCACCGATTTGCTCAACCGGAGCCCGATGACAATCCAGGAGCTGGCCACTGAACTTGGCGTCTCGCGCAACTCCGCTCATTTGCAGGTGCGCAAGCTGGAGGCCGCCGGCATTGTCGAAAAGCAGGAACTGCGGATGTCGAACAGCGCCGGCAAACCGGCCTACCAGTACCAGACAACTGCGGGCAATGAAGACGTCCATTCGGTGGCCTACCGCCCGGTGCTGGACGTGCTGATGCAAACCATCAGCGCTGATCTGCCGCCTGCGGAACGCTTAACCCTGTTGGAGAAAACCGGCCGCTCGCTGGCCAGAGCAAGTGGCCTGCAACCCGGCAGCGATACCACCGCCGACATCCGCAAATCAGTCGATGCGGTCAATGCGCTCGGCGCAACCGCCGAGCTGATCACCAAAGGCAAAACCCACTTCGTCAGCTGCCATAGTTGTCCGGTCGCCACCCTGGTACACCGCGAGCCCATGACCTGCAAACTGGTGGCCGCTTTTTTTGCCGAAGCATCCGGGAAAAAGGTATCGGTACAGTGCAAAAAAAACAGCACCGTCGTGTGCGGATTTAAATTCAGCTAGCGAAAACAACACCCTGCAGTCGGTGGCAGCGCCGGCGACTGTCACTCGCAGCACGATCGACGGCAGCACCCGGGAATAGCTGATTTACATCTGACTATGGGCAAGATAAGGTTGTCGCACTCTCGGACTTCTGCCCTGGAAAATGTCACTCTGCAACGACCCGGTCATACGTAACCAATGGCACGTCATCTGTGCTCTGGAAGATATCAGCCCACGCAACACCCACACGACCCTGCTCGGTGAATCTGTCAGCTTTGCAGCTAACACGGATACCACGGGGGCGCGAGCGTGGCGAACCGATGCACCGGACACCAGTCTGCCCGTCACTTGTGCCTACGGCTATCTGTGGACTTGTCTTGGCACTGCAGACAAACCACTGTTCGCCCTGCCCGAGTATGCCGAAGCAGATCGGCGCAATGTATGCGCGGCTACAGTAGGCGTGCGGGTATCTGCACCGCGTGCGGTGGAGAACTTCCTCGACATGGGGCATTTCCCCTATGTGCACACGGGTATTTTAGGTGAGCAACCTCACACCGAAGTACGTGAGTACGACGTCACCGTCGAAGAGTCAACCAACGATGTCATCGCGACTCGCTGTCGGTTTTATCAACCCATGGCGGCCGCCGGTGCCGACGGCGGCATGCTGGTGGAGTACATCTACCGGGTGCCCCACCCGTACTGCTCAGTGTTGTATAAATCGTGTCCGTCAGATGAATCACGACTCGATGTTATCGCGCTGTTTGTGCAGCCGGTCACCGAGGAAACTATCCGTGCGCACGCGCTGGTCAGTGTGATCGATGAAAACAGTACCGATCTGTCAATCCGAATGTTTCAGCAAACCATCTTCGGGCAGGACAAACCCATACTGGAAAACCAGTTTCCGAAACGCCTGCCACTCGATCCGCGTGCCGAAACTCCTATACGTGCAGATAAATCCGCCATTGTGTATCGCCGCTGGCTGAGTGACCTTGGCATCACCTACGGCGTCATTCCAGCTGCCGCATGACAGAGCAGACCTTAAAAACTCTCGATCGTGCCCGCGCCGCCCGACAATGGCATCCCGTGGCAACCTCCGATGACCTGCGCATGCGCCATGTCTATCACGGGCAGATACTTGGGCGGGAGCTGGCGGTATGGCGTGCCGACGATGGCCACGTCAATGTCTGGGAAAACCGCTGCCTGCATCGCGGTGTACGATTATCGATAGGGATCAATGATGGCCATGAGCTCGCCTGCCAGTATCACGGCTGGCGCTACGCAAACCGAACCGCCGGATGTACCTATATACCGGCACATCCGGCCGATGCACCAGCCAGAACCATCTGCAACAACACCTACCCGGCAACAGAGCGCTACGGATTGGTCTGGACTGGCGAAGCTCCCGAGGGCACAGCACCGGACGCACCGGAATTACAGCACGCCGGTAACCATTTACTGGTGCTGCGGTCACTGCCAGTCAACGCCCCGCTACACCTGACCGCCGGGCACTTGGCAGACTATACGTTTTACCGGTCAGACCACACCCGGCCAGCGACTCAGGTATCGACCCACCTGCGGCGCGCCGGAGAATTTCAGGTCGCGGTCGACTGGACCGATGAAAACGGTACATCCGCTCTGGTGTTTTTCCTGCAACCGACGGATAACCATCGAACCTCAGTGCATGCCGTATTAGCCACATCAAAGCCCCCCGACAATCCGCTGCAACGGTTGAAAGATCACAACTTTGCCATGTCGCTACTGCGTGACCGGATCGAACAGGCCGCCCGGCAACACCCGACGCCCGCGGCGTTTACCGTCGCCAGCCCGCGTGTCAGTGAAGCGCTGGCCACACTGCCAAAGCTTGCCGCCACTGGACGCAAAGCACCTCTGCGCGTAGTGGTCAAAAGTATTCGCGATGTTGCTACTGAGATCAAAGCGTTCGAACTGATCTCCGTCGATACACAACTGCCGACCTTCCAGCCCGGCGCCCATATCGATGTGCATCTTGCCAACGCACAGGTCAGGCAGTATTCACTCACCAACGCACCGGGACAAACTGACCGCTATATTATTGCCGTCAAACGCGAGGCCGACGGTAACGGCGGCTCGGCCTTTTTGCACCAGTCCGTCCGGGTTGGAGATACCCTGGCCATTTCACTGCCGCGCAATAATTTTCCGCTGCGACGCGATGCAGTCAACACTTTGCTGATCGCCGGGGGCATCGGAATCACTCCGTTACTGGCAATGGCGCAGACACTGAAAAGTGCCGATCATCCTTTTCACCTGCACTATTTTGTGCAGGACCAATCTCACGCAGCGTTTCCGCAGTTACTGTCGACATTCGGCACGCACATCAGTATGCACACAGGACTAAGTCCTGAGCAAACCCGCACCACCCTCGCAAACACACTGGAAGGCTACAAACCCGCCAGCCATGTGTATCTCTGCGGACCGGCTGCCATGCTCAGCGCTGCGCGCGACCTGGCCTACCGCATGAACTGGCCTGACGAAGCAATTCATTTCGAATTCTTTAAAAACACCACAGATGTGACCACCGACCAGGCGTTTACTGTCGAACTGGCGCGCTCCGGGCTGACGCTGACGGTAGAATCAGGGCAGACGCTGCTCCACACACTGCGCACCAACGGCGTCGAGCTACCCTCGTCCTGTGAACAGGGCGCCTGTGGCACATGCCGGGTTGGCGTGCTGGACGGTGAGCCACTGCATCAGGACGTCTATCTATCAGACGCAGAACACCAACGCAACGACTGCCTGATGACTTGCGTCTCACGCGCCCGATCAGAAAAACTGGTGCTGGATATCTAGTGAACTTCCACCTGCCTCGCACCACTCCTATAGCGCCGCTGATGAACGCACCCGATTTCGCTTTTTACGCACCGCGTTCATCAGGCCGCAAAGCAACATCGTCGATTAATCCCTTGACTGCTGCCGCCCTGAGATGATCACACTCTACGATTATGAGCTGTCCGGTAACTGCTATAAAATTCGGTTATTGCTGTCCATACTGGGTATTAAATATCACAGCCATACAGTCGAGTTCTACCCGGCCGCAGAGCATAAAGCTCCCTGGTTCCGACAAATAAACCCCCTGGGTCAATTGCCCGTGTTACAAGATGACGACTACACGCTGTGCGATTCACAGGCCATTATGGTTTATCTGGCCAGCCGCTATGACAGCGGCAATAGCTGGTATCCACGCGACGACCCGCAACGCCTGGGATCCGTCTCACGGTGGCTGGCTTTTGCCGACAGCATCACCAACAGCGCTTCAAGCGCCAGACTGGTTGAAGGTTTTTTCTACGACTTCGATGCCGTCGCCTGCCGGGCAGAAGCCCACAGGCTGTTTCGTATTCTAGACGAGCACTTATGGTTTAACGCAAAGTCAGGTCACCACTGGATTGTCACTGGCGACAGCCCCACCATCGCCGACATCGCCTGCTTCCCCTATATAATGTTATCGGAAGAAGGTAGTATTTCGCGGCAGGACTACCCGGCCATCCGACGCTGGTCCGATCACGTCAAGCGGATACCGGGCTTTACCGTGATGCCCGGCATTTTCCCAGCGGGGCCGGCGCAATGACCGCACTGCTTGAATTGCGCGGTGTCTCAAAGATCTTCCCTTCGGTGGTTGCTAACGACGCCGTTGATCTGGTCATTGAAGAAGGCGAAATACACGCCATCCTCGGTGAAAACGGAGCGGGTAAGTCGACACTGATGAAGATGATCTACGGCGTCAGTCAACCGGACGCCGGTGAGATCTTCTGGCGCGGTGAGAAAGTCACCGTGCGCAGCCCGGCCCATGCACGGTCCCTGCGTATCGGTATGGTGTTTCAGCATTTTTCATTGTTCGAATCACTCACGGTGGCTGAAAATATATCGCTGGCTGTGAGCGGCTCGCTGACAGATTTATCGCAACGCATACTACAGGTAGGCCGCGACTTCGGCCTGCCGGTTGCGCCCGACACGCTGGTGCACTCACTGTCAGTCGGCGAGCGCCAGCGTGTCGAGATTATTCGTTGCATACTGCAGAATCCACAATTACTGATCATGGACGAACCCACATCAGTACTGCCACCGCAAGGTGTAGAACAGTTGTTCAAAACACTGCGAAAACTCAAAAGTGAAGGCTGCAGTATTTTATACATCAGCCATAAGCTCGACGAAATTCGTGCCCTCTGCGATAAAGCCACTATTCTTCGTGATGGCAAAGTAGTAAACACTGCGATTCCTGCAGAGGAAAGCGCCCGGTCACTGGCGCACATGATGATCGGTCGGGACATCCCGCACGCAACCCATGCCGACGCCCGCAGCGATGGCGACACACTGCTGCATATAGACGATGTGTCCTATACACCGGCCGATCCGTTTGCCACCACTCTGCACAATGCGTCGCTGTCGGTACGGGCCGGTGAGATCGTCGGCATCGCCGGTGTCTCCGGCAACGGCCAGAATGAATTGATGCGGCTTATATCCGGCGAAGACCTGCTCGACCCGGATCTCGGGCAGATTTACATCAAGGGCAAGCCGGTTAACCGGCTGGACCCTGTAAAACGACGTCGCATGGGACTGGCCTTTGTGCCGGAGGAACGCCTCGGTCGCGGTGCTGTGCCGGAACTATCACTGGGGCAGAACAGCCTGCTCACGGGGCTGGAAACCGGCCTGGCCGGACTGGGCCTGATCCGCTTCGGCAAGGTAAGGCAACGCGCCGTCGACTGCATTAAAAATAACGATGTCCGCTGTGGCGGCCCGATGGCTCTGGCCGGCAGTCTATCCGGAGGCAACCTGCAAAAATATATCGTCGGACGGGAAATGGCACTGGCCCCCTCACTATTGGTGTTGTCGCAACCCACCTGGGGCGTTGATGTTGGAGCCGCATCAGGTATCCGTCAGGCACTGATCAATCTTCGCGATCAAGGCACAGCCGTGCTGGTGGTATCGGAAGAACTGGAAGAACTATTTGAAGTGACCGACCGGCTGCACACGATTTATCATGGACACTTGTCGCCCGCACTCAAAACCCGCGAGACCAATGTGACACAAGTGGGCGAATGGATGACCGGCCAGTTCCTCAACAACGACATGCAATCCAATCTCAAGGTCAGCGGCTGATGCTACGACTCGTACCCCGCACAGAGCAATCAGTCGCAGCACAGATCATGGTGCCACTGGCAGCCATTGGACTCACCCTGCTGGCAGGCTCAATCATGTTTACCCTATTGGGTAAATCACCGATAGCCGCATTCCATGCCTTTTTTATAGAACCATTAACTACGCGCTATGGCATTGGCGAAGTACTGCTGAAAACCGGACCGTTGTTGCTGATTGCACAGGGTCTGGCGATTGGCTTTCGCGCCCGCGTCTGGAACATCGGTGCTGAAGGACAACTGTTACTGGGCGCTATCGCATCGGGCACCATAGCCCTGCACTTCAACAACACAGACTCCGCCTGGCTATTACCTTCTATGGTGGTTGCCGGAACGCTGGCCGGTGCCGCATGGGCGGCTATTGCCGCGTGGCTGCGCACGCGCTTTAACGCCAACGAAATTCTTGTCACCTTTATGTTGTCGAGCATCGCGCTGCAGTTACTCTACTATCTGGTGAGTGGCCCGCTTCGCGACCCGATGGGAATGAACTTTCCACAGTCAGCCCTGTTTGAAGACGCCGCCCTGTTTGAGCCTCTCATCAGTGGCACTCGCGTTAACACATCGCTGTATCTGGCACTGGCCGTTACTGTGGTGGCCTGGGTGTTTGTACAACGCAGTGTGCCGGGCTATAAATTGCTGGTCAGTGGACTGGCACCACGCGCCGCCCGCTACGCAGGGTTTGCAGAAAACCGCGCCGTTTGGGCCGGCCTGCTGATTGGCGGGGCCGCCGCTGGTATGGCCGGTGTCGGTGAAGTCGCAGGCCCACTGGGTCTGCTGCAGCGCACTATCTCTCCCGGTTACGGCTTTGCGGCTATTATTGTCGCGTTTCTAGGCGGACTGCACCCCATCGGCATTTTATTCGCCGCGTTTTTCATGGCGCTGATTTACGTTGGCGGCGACATGTCGCTGGTGACGGTGGGCATCCCGAATGCTTCAACCACTATTTTTCAAGGCATGCTGCTGGTCTTTTATCTCGCCTGTTATCTCTTTGTGCATCACCGTATCAAACGCGTCGGTGCCCCGACGGCACCGCAAGGGAGCCACTGATGCTCGACTCCCTTATCTATGTGCTGGCCGGAACACTTGCCGCGGCTACACCACTGATCTTCGCCGCTATGGGGGAAGTCGTGGCAGAAAAATCCGGAGTGCTGAACCTGGGTGTCGAAGGCATGATGGCCACTGGTGCTGCCACCGGATTTGTCGTCGCCACAGTGACCGGTTCCTATATCGGCGGGTTTGCCGCCGCCGCTGCCGTCAGTGCGGTGTTGTCCCTGGTGTTTGCGATACTCGCGCTGTTTTTTCTCGCCAATCAGGTCGCAGCCGGTCTGGCCGTTGGCATTCTCGGCCTGGGTGTATCCGCACTGATCGGCAAACAGCACGAAGGCCACACGATTGATCCACTGGACAAGGTCGATCTCGGTTTTTTAAGTGACCTGCCGGTACTCGGTAAAGTGCTGTTCGCGCAGGACATCATGGTGTACGCCGGCATTGCCAGCATTTTTCTGATCTGGCTGCTGCTGAATCGCTCCAAAGCAGGACTGGTCATACGCGCCATAGGCGAAAACCCGCTGGCGGCAAATTCTATCGGCTACCCGGTGATCGCAATCCGTCTTTGCTGTGTGCTGTTCGGCGGCGCTATGGCGGGCATTGGCGGCGCTTACCTCACCCTCGCCTACACACCGCTGTGGGCAGAAGGACTGGTTGCCGGACGCGGCTGGATCGTCGTCGCACTGGTGGTGTTTGGCACCTGGCGCGCCGGAAGAATTGCCCTGGGCGCGTACTTGTTCGGCGCGGTATCATTAATTGAATTGTTTATTCAGGGACAGGGGTTTGCAATCCCGTCGCAACTGATGTCTGCTGCACCCTACATTGTCACCATTATTATTCTGGCTGTGATCTCGCGTGATTCACGCATTATCCGGCTAAACCATCCGGCCTCGCTAGGGCAGCCCTACACCCGCGGCGAGTAACCGAATTCACCATGAGAGAGTAAAAGTGAAATCACTACACCAACTGATCGCAGCCACGACACTGGCGATAATGACTGTCTTCGGGCTGTCACCCGCCCTTGCCGCCGATAAACTTAAAATCGGCTATATCTATCCATCACCGGCCGGTGATGTCGGCTGGGCTCACGAACTCGACGAAGGCCGCAAAGCGATTGAGGCCGCGTTCGGCGACAAGGTCGAGTCAATTGTTGTTGAAAACATCCCCGAGGGTCCGGACGCCGCACGCATCATGAATCAGTTTGCCGCTGAAGGCGCCAAAATGATCATGCTCGGTTCGTTCGGCTATATGAACGACGGCTTAAAGCTGGCCAAGCGCTACCCGGACATCAAAATTATTCACGCCAGCGGCTATAAGCTGGCTGATAACATGGGCAACTTCCAAACCCGCAATTACGAAAGCGCCTATCTTGCCGGCATGGCAGCCGGGTATGTCACCAAAACCAATACCGTCGGTATGGTGGCAGCTTATGCGATTCCTGAAGTCGTCGGTATTATCAACGCCTTTACCCTGGGTGCACAGCAAACCAACCCTGATGCCACCATGAAAGTAGTCTGGCTTAACTCATGGTTTGACCCGAGCAAGGCACAGGAGTCTGCACGGTCACTGATATCACAGCAGTCAGATGTTATTTTTTCAATCTATCAGGACACGCCATCGGTAGTCACCGTGGCTGAAGAAGAAGGCGTCTATGTGGTTAACACCAGCTCCGACATGAAAAAATACGCCCCCACAAAACTACTGGTATCCATGCAGATCAGCTGGGCAAAGCACTTTGTTGAACAGACTCAGGCGGTACTGGACGGTACGTTTAAAGGCACTGCATTCTGGGGTGGTATGGCTGACGAGGCGGTATCAATGGAAAGCTGGAGTGACGATCTGACCGCAGAACAGAAAACCGCTCTGACCGCCAAGGTCGATGAAATAGCCGCCGGTAACTTCCACCCGTTCAACGGCCCTGTCGTTGACCAGGACGGAGCGGTGAAAGTCGCCGAAGGCGAGACCCTGAGCGATGGTGATTTGCTGGGCATTAACTGGCTGGTAAAAGGCGTAGAAACCAAACTACCCAACTGACCCTTGCTATACGCTTTGCCCTGCCATCGCAGGGCAAAGCCTCCAACTGACACTGATGCCCCCCCCATTGACTAGCGACACTGAACGGTTTTTTCTAGGAAAATTCATGCACACGCCCGGTGCATCGAATTTACAGGTCCTGCGTGACACACTGATCGCCGTCGACCGCAACGGCATCATCAGTTCTGTCACCAACGCTGACAGCCAGCACTACACAGCATTGCTGCAACAAGCGGAAAACAGCCACCAACTCACCTCGCTGACGGACACGCAGTTCATGCTGCCCGGCATGGTGGATCTGCACATTCACGCCCCGCAATGGCCGCAACTGGGAAAGAACCTGCACTTGCCATTGCAGGACTGGCTGATGGACTGCACTTTCCCGCTGGAAGCAAAATACGCAGACACTGAGTTTGCCGACACTATGTATAGATCATTAGTCGATACCCTGATCAGCAACGGCACCACCAGTGCCGTCTATTTTGCCACCATCCACCGGCAGGCCACCCAGATACTGGCTGACATCTGCGTCGAGAAAGGCCAGCGCGCCTGGGTCGGGCGTGTGGCGATGGACGATCCGGATCAGTGCCCCGACTACTACCGTGATCAAAGTACGCGTACCGGACTGGCGCAGACCGAGCAATTGATTCACAGCATTCGCGCCATCCCCGGCAACGAAAACGGGCGTGTGCAGCCGATTATCACTCCCCGATTTATACCCGCCTGTACCGACGATATGCTGCAGGGTCTGGGCAAACTGGCCAGTCGGTACAACTGCCCTATTCAGACACACTGCTCAGAGAGTGACTGGGAGCATCAGTATGTCATCGACCGCCTGGGCAAGACTGACACAGAAGCTCTGCGCGACTTCGGGTTACTGACGCGTAAAACGGTGCTGGCGCACTCCAACCTGCTCACCGACACCGACATGGACACTATTGCCGCACATCAATCCGGTATCGCGCACTGTCCGCTGTCCAACAATTATTTTGCCGGTTGCGTTTTCCCGCTTCGTGCTGCGTTGGACAAAGGCCTGAATGTGGGCCTGGGCACCGATATCTCCGGTGGGCCGAGCGCGTCGATGTTTGATAGCTGCAAGCACGTTATCAGCGCGTCGCGAATGCTGGAAAGCGGCACCAATCCAGACCTCGCCGCCAACCAGCGAGGCGTGCCCGACACCCGCTCCGATTTTATAGAAGCCTTTTATCTGGCCACGGCAGGTGGCGGGCAGGTACTGGATCAGAACATCGGTAAGTTTGAACCCGGCTATCACTTCGATGCGCTGTTAGTAGAAACAAATGCAAGCGGCAGCAATCTGCAGGTATTCGCAGCACTCGACAGTGACGAAGATATATTTCAAAAAACCCTTTACGGCGTCACCCGCGCCAATATTCACTCTGTGTGGATCGACGGCAAGCCAGTCGGCACCAGCCAACAGGCCACCTGAACGGCATAACAGAAGACAGGCTACACGGCCGCCATCACGCCGCCGAAACCCCATCTGTGTGAGCCCGTCGATCCAATTTCAGCTTGACTGACAGCAGCGCCCGTGCGGATGGGCCTTTTTAGCGGCGATAGTGAATTGGCTCAAGGTTGATATATCCACCTTGTGATAGAACACCTCTGCGCCCCTAGGCCATGCAGTCAACAGGGAATGGAACTATGCTACTCAGGTGTAAAATGAAACGGCACGAATTACTTTTCGACCGATGTACCCCGACTTTCCGCACAGCGGCGAAACTATCCGCTTTGTTGGCACTACTAATCAGCGGCAATTTACAAGCTCACCCGAATTACTCCTCCGGCCCGCCGGCTGGTATTGTCAAAGCACCCACCAATTGTACCGGCTGCCATAGCGGAGGCGTCGAGGATGACAATTCTCTGGTCGTCACTAGTCCGCCCCCTTTACCGGCCGGCACCACATCAACCACTTTAAGCGTTGTGGGTGGTACCGCGAATCGAAACACCTGGACTGTGTTCGACAATAAAACGCCGACTAAAAGCAGAACTATAACCGTCAACGGGCTCAGCACCGGCACAAAACTGTACAGCTACTGTATTCTGGACGCCGCTACCACCACCTTCAAGCGACACAACTGCGGCACCACATCGGTGACCGTACTGGAGCCGGATAATCGAGACCCGGTCGTCACCGCTGACCCCACCAGCGACTCGATAGAGGTGGGCTCAAGCATCGGGGTAAAGGTAAGCAGTTCAGACCCCGACGGGCAGCAGGTGACGGTAACAGCAAAATCCAGCGCACCCGGCGTCGCCACCGTCAGCAGCAACCCCGATAGCTCCGGTCGTTATACGGTGACCGGCATCGCCGAAGGTCGCACGACGATCACCTTTACCGGCAGAGACAGCAAAGGCGCTATAGATACAGCAACCACTCAGATCACCGTCACAAAGAAGCCACCACCGACCGGTGGCAATGGTGCGATTGGGTTTGCCAAAGCAGAGTATCGTGTCAGGGAAGGCGACCTGGTTGAGGTGGGTATGGAGCGTTCCGGCGGCGCCAGCGGCGAGGTAGTTGTCGATATACAAATTCGCGGCATAACCGCCACCGGTGGATCAGACTTTCAGCGTGCCGAAGGCAACCCGACAGACTTCAACGTCAGTCGTCGCTGGATAGATGGCGAAGTGCTCGATAGAACCAGCGGTGGTCTGAAGACCGTCAACCTGCAGATACTGCTCGATGGACTGGCAGGTGAAGGCGTGGAAACGCTGGAACTGGAGATGACCAACATATCGGGCGGCAGCTTTGCCGGCACGACCAAAACAACCCTGTTCATAGAAGATCTGGATACCCCGCAAAGCGGCGGCACCATAAGTTTCGACAAAGCAGAGTATCGGGTGACCGAGGGTGATCGTGTCGATGTCGGCATGATCCGATCGGCTGGCTCTAGCGGCGAAGTGGTCGTCGACATACAGATTCGCGGCATCACCGCGACTGGTGGATCAGATTTTCAGCGTGCCGAGGGCAACCCGACAGACTTCAACGTCAGTCGTCGCTGGCTCGATGGAGAAGTTCTGGATCGAACCACCGGCGGCCTCAAGACCGTTAATATACAAACACTGATCGACAATGCGTCTGCAGAGGGAACCGAGACGCTGGAACTGGCCATGACCGATATCAACGGTGCCTCTATAGGACAGCCCTCCATCACCACGATTTATATCAAAGATAGCGATGACGGCGGCAGCGGCAACTCTTGTGTCTACCCGGGCGGCGATACAACACAATGGGGCTGGGACAGCACGGCGGGTCAGTCCTGCCCACCAACCGGCACCGAACCGCCTCCGGTGACTCCACCGCAGACCGGCAACTGCGTCTACCCCGGTGGTGATACAACACAATGGGGCTGGGATAACGTGGCGGGGCTATCGTGTCCTCCGGGCGACACGCCACCGACCACACCACCGCAGACAAACAACTGCGTCTACCCGGGTGGTGACACATCGCAGTGGGGCTGGGACAGCACGGCGGGTCTATCGTGTCCTCCGGGCGACACGCCGCCGACCACACCACCGCAATCTGACAACTGCGCCTATCCCGGTGGTGATACAACACAGTGGGGCTGGGATAGCGTGGCGGGGCAATCCTGCGCACCGGCAGGGTCAACGACCAATCCGTTTACCCCGACTGACAATTGCGTCTACCCCGCTGGCGACACAACGCAGTGGGGCTGGGACAGCACGGCAGGTCAGTCCTGCGCACCACTGTAGCGCCGGAGTTGCGCGGCAGGGATGCCGCGAAACAGCACCGCCGACGGGTATCGGCGGTGCTGTTTTATCACATCATAAATTAATTCAGCCGCCCGGCGGCCACTAGACTATCCCGCCGCCAGCCCCGGAAATCGCCGGCCGTTCAGAGGCGACCGCTGCACGATACCCTGACTCACGATAAGCGCCTACCGGGTCTATCGCACCACCGCTTCGCAATCGGGACTGCTGCAGAATCGGATCTACGTTGGTCCGAAACGCCTGCTTAAGCGTCTGCGATGCCATCAGGGCGTCGTTGTCGGCCTGATACGCAGACAGCGCCTGACGGTCAACCAGCATGGCCTGCAGGTAGGCACGCTGCACTTCCACCGCGCTGGTCATCAGGCTTTCAATCGGGTCTGTCACATTGTGGGACTGATCAAGCATATAGGCCGGCCTGAATGCATCACCTTGCTGCCGTTCTATATCAACCAGCTCGTTGAATACCAGAAACAATCGATAGGGATCTATTGCTCCGGAGTCGAGATCATCGTCACCGTATTTTGAATCATTAAAGTGAAAACCACCCAGCTTGCCGAACCGCGCCAACCGCGAAACGATCATCTCTATATTGACATTGGGCGCATGGTGCCCCAGGTCAACCAGGCAACTGGCCTTCGGGCCCAGCTCTTTGGCGATAAGATAATTGCTACCCCAGTCCTGTACCACAGTCGAGTAAAACGCCGGCTCATACATTTTGTGCTCGGTAAACAACTGCCAGTCATCCGGCAGTGCGGCATACACCTGCGTCATTGCATCCAGGTAGCGATCAAACTGCTTACCCATATGGGTTTGGCCGGGAAAATTTGAACCATCGCCAACCCACACCGTTAACGCCTGTGAACCGAGCGCCCGACCAATCTCGATACAACGAATATTATGCGCAACCGCCTGCTCACGCGTTGCCGCATCTGTGTGTGATAAAGAACCAAATTTATAGGAGCGCGGCTGATCACTTTGATCCTGAAACGTATTGGAGTTCATCGCATCAAAGCCGAGCCCAAGTTTATCGGCCTGCTCACGCAGTGCGGCCGGATCTGCATCGTCCCAGGGGATATGCAGCGAAACAGTGGGCGTCGCCTGCGTCAGTTGCTGAATCACTCCGCAGTCGGCGAGCTTATCAAACACATGGCGCGGCTCTCCCCGGCCGGGGAAACGTGCAAAGCGGGTACCGCCAGTGCCCACACCCCACGAAGGTATCGCCACACCGAACCGACCGGCACTTGCCGTCAGTGATTCTATATCTATATTGCTGCGCTGCAACTGCCCGCCAAGCGCGGCATAGTCGGCATCCAGGGCCGCAAGACGTGATCTGTTGTGCTGTTCGATTACATCGGGGTCAATTTGCATGAGCCATTCCTATCGCGTAAATGATTGAACATTACCTGCATCAACATTAAAAATATTACCAGTAGATTTAGCTGAGACATCACTGACCAGAAAGTAGGTGGCTTCAGCGATATCCTCCGGCAGTACGGCACGCTTCAGCAGTGACCGCTCCAGATAGTGTGCCTGAAGTTCTTCGGTTTCTTTGCCATAAGCCTCTGCACGCTGCTGCAACCACTCACCGGACCAGATTTTTGAGCCCTGCAACACGGCATCCGGGTTAACCACATTAACGCGTATCCCGCCGCCTGCGCCTTCCAGCGCCAGGCAGCGTGCCAAGTGCACTTCAGCCGCCTTGGCGGTGCAGTAGGCAGACGCACCGGCGGACGCAGCCAGTGCATTTTTCGAGGCGACAAAGACAACCGCGCCACCCAACGCCTGCCGCCTGAACAATTTAAACGCTTCCCGCGAGACCAGAAAATAGCCGGTGGAGAGTATATCCATGTTTTTATTCCACAGTTGCAGCGTGGTCTCCTCGATCGGTGCAGACGAGGCAATTCCGGCATTGGACACCAGTATATCCAAGCCGCCATACTCGCGGGCGGTCGTCGCAAATGCCGCCACCACCTGCGATTCGTCGGTGACATCCATCACGACTTGTCGCACAACATCACTGCCATAGCGGTCAATCAGTTGCCGGCCGGTGTCCGACAGCAGCGTTTCGTCGATGTCTGCAAGGACCACACAGGCACCTTCGGCAAGCAGACGCTCAGCCGTCGCCGAGCCTATGCCGCCGGCCCCGCCGGTCACCAGTGCCACCCGCCCGGCCAGACTCTTTGGCGCTGGCATGCGCTGAAGCTTGGCTTCCTCTAGAAGCCAGTATTCTATATCGAAGGCTTCCTGCTCCGGCAGACCGCAATAGGTAGATACGGCCGATGACTCACGCATCACATTAATTGCGTTGGTATAGAACTCTGCACTGATCCGTGCCGTGGCCTTATCTTTGGCGAAAGTGATCATGCCCACCCCCGGCACCAGATACACCACCGGATTAGCGTCACGCATGGCGGGGCTATCAGCGTGCTTGCAACGCTCATAGTAGGCGGCGTAGTCGTCGCGATATTGCTGAAGTGCTGCAGGCAGTGTTTGTATTGTTGCGGCTGGGTCGTTGCCGGACGGATCAAAGTCTATAATCAGCGGCCGGATTTTAGTCCGCAGAAAATGATCCGGACAGCTTGTCCCCAGCGCCGCAAGCGCCGGCATGTCCTGAGCGCAGACAAACTCAAGCACTGTGGCACTGTCGTCAAAATGACCGGTCTGGTACTGACCACTGCTTATCAGTCCGCGTATCTCCGGCATAAGCTTCTCTGCCACCTGTTGCCGCTGTTCATTGCTCAGCGCGCCATGGTGTGGACCACCAAATGCGGCATTGCCCTGTGTTTTCCCTGCAAGCCAGGTGATCCCCTGATTGATAATCTCCAGCGTCACCGCATAACACTCTTCAGCGGTGTCTGCCCAGGTAAACAAACCATGGCTACCTAGAATCACGCCTCTGGCGCCGGGGTTTTCTTCGCAGTATTTACCAAGCCACAGACCAAGCTCATAGCCTGGCCGCTTCCACGGCAGCCAGCCGATGTCCTCGCCGAATATTTCCCGCGTCAGCGCTTCACCGTCAGCGGCCGCGGCAATCGCGATAATCGCATCCGGGTGCATGTGGTCAACGTGAACACGCGGCACATAGGCGTGCAACGGGGTATCGATAGAGGAAGCACGCGGGTTTAAATTAAACGTGCAATGTGGCAGATAGCCGACCATCTCATCTTCGAACGCCTCACCACGATACAAGGCTCGTAAACCGTCGAGTTTGCTTTGATACAAAGTGGCAAAACCGTCTAGCTTCATAGTGCCGACATCACCACCCGACCCCTTCACCCATAGCACCTGAACGTCTTCACCACTGAGCGGATCCGGCGTCGTTACCTTGGCTGACGTGTTGCCGCCACCATAGTTGGTAATGCGTTTGTCACTACCCAGTAGATTTGAGCGGTACAGCAATCGTCCGGGTTCATCAAGCGTCGCAGCATAGTCCTTGTCCCACAAATTCTGCAGCAACGCGCTGCTCTGACGGGTGCTCATGAGTGCCATTCCTGAAGATTCGATTGCGACAGAATTGCGCTATTTTCAAGCATTGTCAATCATTTTCAGTGACATGGAAATTATTTTGATCGGTAATGATTGTTTGTGATTGACAATCAACCGCTGCAGCGTATTATCCGAAGAACACGCATCGATGGAAATACGGGGGCATCGTGCACGAACTCGAAAGACAAAAAATTATTCTGTCAGCGGTTGAGGAAAAACCCGTTGCCACTGTGGCCGAACTGGTCGCCCTGACAGACTCCTCCGAAGCCACTATCCGGCGTGATATCGCCTCTTTGCATGTCGCCAACAAGCTCAGGCGTGTACGCGGTGGTGCCGAGGCACTGCTGCCTCCCACGCACAGCTCACTGGCGGGTCGTCCGTTCAGTGTGAATCAGGCAATGCACGTTATAGAAAAACGCGCAATTGCTCGCGAGGCTGTTGCACTTTGCAATGACGGCGACGATGTAATTATAAATGGCGGCACCAGTACTTATCAGATGGTGCATCTGCTGACCAACAAGCGCCTGCAGATTTTTACTAACTCGTTTCCGATAGCCGAGCACTTGTTAAAGCACTCAAAAAACCAGCTCACCTTACCGGGTGGCACTATCTACAGGGAGCAGAACATCATCCTGAGCCCGTTCGAGAATGACCTCACCAAAAATTTCTGTGCTTCGCGCATGTTTATGGGGGCACACAGTATCGGTCGTCTGGGCCTGATGGAGTCAGACCCGCTGGTTATTCAAAGCGAGCAAAAATTATTAGGGCAATCCGACGAACTGGTTGTCCTTGCCGACGCTTCAAAATTCAAGCGTCGCTCCTCACTGCTGATCTGCTCTCTGGAGCGTATCGACATTCTTATTACCGACGAACGCATCGACGATGCATCCGTGAATATGCTTGAGGCCGCAGAGGTGAAAGTGATCATCGCTGAACTCAAATCTGCTGAAAAAACCGGATAAACCAGACGGGATAGACGGCTTTATCAGCAACACCACCACTATCAGAGGAATACTAAAGCAATGAAAAAAACCACCAAACTGTTATCAGCAGCACTGCTGGCAAGTACCATGGCATGGTCGTCCGCACACGCTGAAGATATGCGAATAGCGCTTGTTGTCAAAGCGCTGGGGATCGGCTTTTTTGAAGCGGCAGCAAAAGGCGCCGAGGAAGCCGCCGCTGAACTGGGCGGTGTTGAGATTATCTATACCGGCCCTACCGACACCACCGCAGAAGGTCAGATCGAGGTAATCAATGCCCTGATTGCACAGAAGGTAGATGCTATTGCTATCTCCGCAAACGATCAGGATGCACTGGTTCCGTCGCTTAAAAAAGCGATGAGCCGCGGCATCACCGTTATCTCCTGGGACTCCGGCGTCGCACCTGAAGGAAGACAGATGCACCTGAATCCATCTTCTAACTCGCTTATCGGCAACATGATAGTAAAAATGGCAGCCGACCACCTGCCGGACGGCGGCGATGTAGCTGTACTGTCGGCGTCTGCAACGGCAACCAACCAGAACATCTGGATCGAAGAAATGAACAAAGTCGTTGGCGACTACCCCGGCATCAACGTGGTGGCGACGGTCTACGGCGACGACCTGTCAGATAAAAGCTACCGTGAGGCGCAAGGCCTTATGTCTTCACACGGAGACTTAAAGGCGATCATCGCACCTACGTCGGTTGGTATTGTCGCCGCAGCGCAAGCGGTATCCGATGCCGGTAAAGCCGGTGAGATTCTGGTAACCGGCCTTGGACTTCCCTCAGAGATGGCAGCGCATGTCGATTCAGGGGCGTCAAAATCCTTTGCGATATGGAACCCGATTGACCTCGGCTACGCTGCCACCATGATCTCCTACAACCTGGCCAAAGGTGAAACCAAGGCTACCGCCGGTGGCGAGATCGGTATGGGTCGTCTGGGGGCAGTAACTCTGAGTGATTCACTGGACGGCGCTATGTCTGATCCATTTGTTTACGATGCATCCAACATCAACGACTTCAAAGATATTTTCTAGGCTCTGCTTGAAAGCGCCAGTCCTGTCGGCTGGCGCTCTATTTTCCCGATCAACCTGGAGCGCACTGCCTTGCCAGCACCTACCGATCCCCGGCCGGTTTTATCCCTTGACCACATAAGCAAAAATTTTCCCGGTGTTCGTGCGCTGTCTTCGGTATCTCTTGATCTGTATGCCGGCGAGGTAACGGCACTGGTTGGAGAAAACGGCGCCGGAAAATCAACTGTCGTTAAAATACTCACGGGTATTTATCAGCCAGACGCCGGTAACATACAGATAGACGGCAATCGGCTGGCTCTGACAACACCTATAGATGCCGCTCACTCGGGCATCACGGCGATCCACCAGGAAACCGTACTCTTTGACGATCTGTCCATCGCCGAAAATATATTTATAGGCCATGCACCACGTACACGATTTGGCTTAATTGACTGGAAAACCATGAACCACAATGCGGCCATATTACTTGACCGCATCGGGGCAACCGTACAACCCACCACCCTGCTGCGGGATCTCGGCATCGCCAACAAGCATCTCGTCGCCATTGCGCGGGCGCTGTCAATCGATGCACGCGTGGTTATCATGGATGAACCCACCGCAGCGTTATCACACAAGGAAATAGAAGAATTATACTCTCTGGTCGAGCAACTGAAGGCTGAGGGCAAAGCGATATTGTTTATCAGCCACAAGTTTGATGAAATTTTCCGCATTGCCGATCGCTACACGGTGTTCCGCGACGGTGAACGGGTCGGTAACGGCCTGATCAATCAGACAGACACGGCGGAGTTGGTGACACTAATGGTGGGTCGTTCCGTCGACAGCGTGTTTCCACCGCGCACCAATACTCTCGGTGATAGCATTCTACAAGTGGATGGCTACTCTCATCCGACTGAGTTCGCAGACATCAGTTTCACGCTTAATCGTGGTGAAATTCTGGGTTTTTACGGCCTGGTGGGCGCAGGACGCAGCGAATTTATGCAGTCTCTGTTTGGCATTACCCGCCCGGGTTCAGGCCGGCTTATCATCAACGGAGAAACCGTCACCCATAACAGCCCCGCTGATGCAATTGCCCATGGACTGGTCTATGTGCCGGAGGACCGCGGCAAGCAAGGCACCATTACAGCACTGCCCATTGTCGATAATGTCGCCCTGCCATCACTGCACGAAACATCACATAAAGGTTTCGTGCGTATGGCACGCGAATACGCTCTGGCCCGCCAGTACACACAGCGGCTGGAACTGAAAGCCGCGGCGCTGGATCAGGCAGTCGGTGAATTATCCGGCGGAAATCAACAGAAGGTGGTCATCGCCAAGTGGCTGGCGACGCAACCCGCGGTGATTATTCTGGACGAACCCACCAAAGGCATCGACATCGGCTCGAAAGCAGCGGTGCATGCTTTTATGCGTGAACTCGCCGCACAGGGCCTGGCTGTGATGATGGTCTCTTCCGAGATACCGGAAATAATAGGTATGTCTGACCGCATTATCGTCATGCGGGAGGGACGCTGCGTCGGCGAGTTTGACCGCACGCAGGCCAGCCCCGAGCTACTGGTGCGGGTAGCTGCCGGTATTACCGAGGCCACTGCCGCATGATCCCGCATAGATTATCCCGCGATCTGCTTCTGGCACTTGCACTGATGGCATTGATTGCTGTGGTGTACCTGCGCTTCCCGACGTTTGCCACACCCGCGTCATTGCTGGGCGTGTTTAACGATACATCGATACTGATTATTCTTGCACTTGGGCAGATGGCGGTGGTGCTGACACGGTGCATCGACTTATCCATGGCCTCCAACCTTGCGCTGGTGGGCATGTGTACCGCTATGTTAAACGCCTCTCTGCCGGAGCTGCCTGTTCCGGTTCTGGTGATTATCGCTCTGGTGCTCGGCGCGCTGCTGGGTAGTATCAATGGACTGCTGGTCTGGAAGCTGGATATCCCCCCTATCGTGGTGACGCTGGGCACGCTGACGATTTTCCGCGGCATTATATTTTTAATCTCCGACGGGCAATGGGTCAACGCCCACGAGATGAGCCCGGCGTTCAAGGCACTGCCCAGACTTGAAGTAATGGGGTTACCGGTGCTCTCGTGGCTCGCCATCACCAGCATTGCCTGCCTTTACGTATTACTCACCCGGACCCCGATGGGCAGGGCATTCTATGCCGTAGGCGGCAATCCTGATGCTGCCGTCTACACGGGTATTAACGTCGGCCGCACCCGCTTTAACGCCTTTGTTTTATCGGGAGCGCTATCCGGTATTTCCGGCTATTTATGGGTGTCGCGTTACGCAGTCGCCTACGTCGACATTGCGGCAGGTTTTGAACTCGATGTGGTCGCCGCCTGTGTCATTGGCGGTATTTCCATCGCCGGTGGTATGGGCACGGTAGCGGGGGCGGTACTGGGTGCGCTGTTTCTCGGTGTGATCAAGAACGCCTTACCGGTGGTGAATATTTCACCCTTCTGGCAGCAGGCTATCTCCGGCTCGGCAATTATAATAGCGGTGATCTTCAACGCCCGCTCTGAACGACGCCCCGGTCGAATAATCCTCAAGCAGGCGGAGCAGACATGACCGGCACCCACAGCAATAATATCCCTGATCGACTGCGCAGCCCGTTGATCAGAATGATCGCCAGTTGGGAGTTTCTGCTGCTGTGTGTCGGCGTGGCCATTTTTTTTCTAAACGTGCAGGCCTCACCTTACTTTCTTGACCCCTGGAATCTGTCAGACGCCACCTTCAATTTCACCGAAAAAGCCATGATCGCTTTTGCCATGGCTCTGGTGATCATCTCGGGAGAGATCGACTTATCCGTCGCCTCTATCATTGCACTGGTTTCAACCTGCATGGGCTTTGCAGTGCAACTCGGTGCCGATACCCCGATGTTAATCGGGATTGCGGTGCTGGTCGGCGCTGCCTGCGGAGCCTTCAACGGTTTTCTGGTGGCCGTGATGGGGCTGCCGTCTATCGTTGTCACCATCGGCACGCTATCGCTGTTCAGAGGGATTGCCTATATTGTTCTGGGCGATAAGGCCTACTCCGGCTATCCCGAGTCGTTTGCGTTTTTCGGGCAGGGCTATGTGTGGTGGGTCATCACCTTTGAAATGGTATTGTTTGTCGTGGTTGCCATTTTATTTTATATACTCCTGCATCGTACTTCGTTCGGGCGCAGCACCATCGCCATTGGCAACAACCCGACAGCCGCGCTGTTCTCTGGTATCCGGGTGTCCCGTGTGAAGTTTGTTCTGTTTGTGCTGACCGGCATTATGGCCGCCATCGCTGCCGTTTGCCTGACCTCCCGTCTCGGCTCAACCCGCCCGTCTATAGCCGTTGGCTGGGAGCTTGAGATCGTGACGATGGTCGTGCTTGGCGGGGTCAATATACTCGGGGGGTCCGGCACTATTCCCGGTGTAGTCATCGCCGCGATTGTCATGGGTATGGTAACTTTCGGGTTGGGCCTGCTCAATGTACCGGGTATCGTGATGTCTATATTTATCGGCCTGTTGCTTATCTGTGTGATTGCACTGCCAATCATTATCCGTCGTACCAGACACCGCGTTGCCGGCTAATCGATGCTGGTTGCCGTTATTGATCTGGGTAAAAGCAATTCCAAAGTTGCGTTGGTCAACACGGCAATCGCTCGCGAAATAAATGTTGTCACGCAGCGTTCTGTCGTCAATACACAGACTCTCTACCCCAGCCTTGACCACCGCGCCATTGAGAGCTTTGTGGTCGACGCTTTACAAAACCTGTCAGCACAGCATTCTATAGACGCCGTGACAGTTACCACGCACGGAGCAACAGTGGCGTTACTGGATAACACCGGAAGCCTTGCAATGCCGGTGCTCGACTACGAATTCAGAGGTGTCGACAGCGCACGCGACGATTACCAGCACCACCGACCGCCTTTTTCCGAAACCGGCTCACCGGCGCTGCCGGGTGGCTTAAACATCGGCGCGCAACTGTACTGGCTACAGCAGAACTTTCCTGTGTTGTTTTCGACCGTGGATACGATTCTCACCTGGCCGCAATACTGGGTGCACTGGCTGACAGGCCACAAGCACAACGATGTCACATCACTTGGCTGCCACAGTGATCTCTACCGACCTGACCAAAAAACTTATTCGTCATTGATTGATGCTATGCAATGGCGTCATCTGATGCCCCCGACACGGCAACCGGGACAACTGAGCGGCCCGCTACAGCCAGCTATTGCACAGCAAACGGGCTTGCCGGAAAACACACCGGTCTATACCGGCATTCACGACTCAAATGCCTCGCTGGTGCCACACCTGCTGGCACAGTGCGGTACATTTACGGTGGTCTCAACCGGCACCTGGTTTATCGCGATGGCAATGGGGGGCACACCAGTGGTGCTGGATGAAGCAAAAGACACTTTGCTTAATGTTAACGCCCACGGCCAGTCAGTGCCGTCATCCCGCTTCATGGGTGGCCGCGAGCGGGAATTACTGGGTATTACCGAACCCGCGTGCAGCAAGGCCATGGACACGTTACTGCGTGATCCGTCCACTGCACCGTATCTTATGCCATCACTGGTCCCGGACACCGGCCCTTTTCCTGACGCATCCACACACTGGGTCAACCGCGCCAACGATACACACAGCACACATCGTGATTGCGCCGTCACACTTTACCTGGCCTTGATGACAAACGAGTGCATGGTACAGATTGGCAGTGACGGCCCCACCTTTATAGAAGGCCCGCTTGCCCATGACAGTTGCTACGCCAAAATGCTTGCGGCTGCCAGTGGACGCCCGGTGATGATCAGCCAGTCACAAACCGGCACAAGCGTCGGCGCGGCCATGCTGATCAAAGCACCAGACGCCCCGCCGGCCTGCACAGCGGTGACGCTGTCGCCTGACGATCAGCAGCAACTGCAGCGTTATGCGACGCAATGGCAGCGATACCTCAGTGAGCATCTCACGAACCCGCCGCATAACTGATCAGCCGCCACAATATTCTGATAGCACCGGCGTCAGAGCACTTCCGCCCCCACGCGAGCCGCAATCGCGGGACCGCTGGCATGGCACCGGCCGCGTCGCCAGCGCGCTCCGGGACTGGCTACTTACCGGCATCATCAATCCTGCCAGAAAGGTTTGCCGGCCTCACGCTCTGCATCCAGCCTGTCGATGCCGATATCGTCCAGTTGATGATCCTCAAGCCGCCGTAATTCCCGCCGGGTGAGAAAGTTCCGGTTCCATTTATCCAGAGTGTTTTTAACCCGCAGAAAAACCGGTGACGGATCAGTGGCTTGCCAATAACAGGTTTTTGCTTCCATAATGATGCCTTATCGCTGTGAATCCTTATGCAGGAGTTTCGACCATCAAACAGACAATATAAAATGATATATTCTTATCGACGCATAAGATTTTATTGTGGATAAACACAACCTCTCGCTAAACGGTTTACGCGTGTTTGAGGTTTCTGCACGGCACTTGAACTTCACATTGGCCGCCGGGGAACTCAGCATTACTCAGGCGGCGGTGAGTCAACAGATCAGAAACCTGGAAAGCCAGCTCGACATCAAACTGTTTAACCGCCTGCCACGCAGCCTGACCTTGACCCTGCCGGGCCAGGAACTACTCGCAGCAGTGCGCCCGGCCCTCGACAGCATCAACAGCGCAATTGACCGCATCACCGGAGCCGGCAGCCAGGAGATACTTACCGTCACCACGTTGCCCTCGTTCGCATCACGATGGCTGATACCGAGGCTAGACTCATTCCAGCAGGCCAACCATAATTTCGAATTGCACCTGCATACCTCCGGACAAAAAACGGATCTGATCAGCGGCAACGTCGATGCCGCTATTCGGCTCGATGCACAAGACGCAGAGGGGCTTGTAAAGGAGTTTATTATTCCCGATGCACTGTGCATGGTGGGTACGCCCGAGTTGGCCGCCCGGCTTGGCGACAACTTCGAAAATCTATATAAGCAACCGCTTTCTATGGATGGCCTTCGCTTTTCTGACAACCAGAAGGCTGACCTCACCGGTCGGGAAACAGAAGATTACCTGCAGGGCCTGCCGCTCGATAAACGCAAATTAAAAATCACTGAATTCTCGGCCAGTGACAACGTCGTGCTATCGGCCTTAAGTGGCAAAGCAACCGCACTGACCCGGCTGTCATTGTGCGTTGATGATCTGGATGCCGGTCGCTTGAAAATATTATTTCATCTATGCAAGCCGCTGACCCACGGCACTTCGTTTGTCTACCCCGGGTTTCGGGCAGACGACCGCAGACTTCTGATATTCAAGGACTGGTTGTATCAGGAAGCGAAGGTATTTAACGACCGCATGGCAAAGTACTATCCAGCGTCCACTCTACGAACGTAACAGCACCCGGCTCACTGAGATTATCGGCACCTGCTCACGGTAGCGGTTCAGTCTATCGCGCACCGGGCACACTGCAATTAAAGCCCGAATCGCCGGTGCAGCACATCCGGGCATCTATAAGATGGCATCCCCGCAGTCTTATAAATACAGGGCTATCATCTCGATGCAACAGCGCCTTTGGGGACTTGATTAGCGCTACTAGGCGCTGAGCAACACCGGTCCGGTCGTGGCGAACGTTACACCGACGGCATCGCCCTGCACGTACGCCTGCGCAACCTCCTGACTGACAATAAACATCACACCGTGATCAGTGTCCACACGGTACTCCATGTGACTTCCGACATATGTGCCTTTATCAATAACACCCGCGATAGAGTCTGCGGTACCTGCGGGGTTAAGGCGTATACGACCGGGTCGCACCGCCAGGCGCACCGGTCCCGGCTTGTGTTCCGGCCCGGCTTTGAGTGCCATCTGAACAGACCCCAGACGCACCTCAGCCTGACCATTGGCAAGGCGCTCAATTTCAGCATCCAGAATATTGGCTTCACCGATGAAGTCTGCGACAAATTCACTGGCTGGCGCTTCGTAGAGTTCCCGCGGGGTTCCGATCTGGGCAATCACCGCATTGTTCATCACAATGATCCGGTCAGACACAGCCAGCGCTTCTTCCTGATCGTGGGTAACATAGACAACAGTCAGACCCAAACGGGTTTGAATATCACGAATATCCTCTCGTACCTGCCGACGTAGCTTGGCATCGAGGTTGGATAGTGGCTCATCAAACAACAGCACCTGCGGCTCTAACACCAGCGCACGGGCTACCGCGACACGCTGTTGCTGCCCACCCGAAAGCTCACTCGGCAAGCGGCTACCATAGCCACTCAGGCCTACCAGGTCGAGGCCCTGCTCGGCACGCTCTCGCACGTCCGGTTTCTGCAGGCCGGACATAGATAGCCCGTAGGACACGTTCTCCAGCACCGTCATATGGGGGAACAAGGCATAGGACTGGAAGACCATTGTGACGTCACGGTCTGTTGCAGGCAGCCCGGTGACGTCGATATCGCCGATCGTAATTGTGCCACTGGTGGCTTTCTCCAATCCCGCGATCATGCGCAACGTGGTGGTTTTCCCACACCCGGACGGCCCTAGCAGTGTGACCAGTTCACCGGCTTCAACACGCAGCGATACATTGTCAACAGCGGTAACACTGCCACCGTAGACTTTCGATACCTGATTGAATTCTACCGGAGCCGCCCTGCTCGACAACGTGATGTCACCGGTTGCGGGGGCCTGCGCTGCAGTGGAGTCTTTGGTGCTATTTGTCATGAATGCTATCCGTTTTACACGGCGACCGGGTCAGCGCGCCGGGATGTTTTGGTGCGGCCAACAAGCAACTGCATGATTGACACGATCGACAACATCACCACAATCAACACCGTTGAATAGGCAATTGCAATTCCATAGTCGTTGTTTTCAACGCGCCCGATAATGTAGCTTGTCGCCATATCGTACTGGGCACTGACCAGAAAGATAACCGCGCTGATCGCCGTCATGGCCCGCACAAAACTAAACACCATAGCGGCCACAATCGCGGGCTTCATCAATGGCAGAATAATCCGGGTGAAAGTACGCCAGGTACTTGCACCAAGCGTCAGCGAGGCCTCGTCCAGACTTTTATCGAGCTGCGACATCGATGCAATACCGGCTCGCACGCCAACCGGCATGTTGCGAAAAACAAAGCTGATGATCAAAATCACGCCAGTGCCGGTCAGCTCTATCGGTGGCACATTAAACGCCAGAATATAGCTGACGCCAATCACCGTGCCCGGTATCGCAAAACTCAGCATGGTGCCAAATTCAAAAGCGCCCTTGGCAGCAAAGTTCTGCCGCACCAGCAGAAACGCCGTGATCAGGCCAACCATCGCGGTAATCGGCGCGGCGGTCGCTGCAATTTGCAAGGTCGTCAGGAAAGAGTCCCAGGCCGCCCCTTTCAGGCGCAGACCATTGTCGTCCCACACCACGCCAAAGGCCTGAATATAGTGTTTGAACGTCAGCGTGTTGTTAAGCCCCCACACTTCGACAAAGCTACCGTAGACAATCATCCCGTAGACTACCAATGTAAAACCGGCCCATACCAGCGCGATGATCCAGCACGGTAGCAATACGCGCTTCGGCAGCAGCGCATGCGCACCACTATCGCCTTTGCCGGTTTTGGTAACAAACGATTTCTGTCCCAGCCAGCGGCGCTGGGCATAGAATGCCGTCAGTGTAAACAACAACAATACAATCGCCAGTACAGCAGCACGACCCTGATCATTCTGTGCACCGACAATAGAAAAGAAAATCTCAGTGGAGAGCACATCATAGTTTCCGCCCAGCACCAGCGGATTGCCGAAGTCGGCCATGCTTTCGATAAAACCCAATAGAAAGGCATTAGCCAGACCGGGGCGCATCAGTGGCAGCGATACAGTACGAAAGGTTTGCCAGCGGCTGGCACGCAGCGTCTGCGAGGCCTCTTCCATGGAAGGGCTGACGCCTTCCACGACGCCAATCAACACTAAAAATGCAATTGGCGTAAACGATAATAGTTGCGCGATAAAAATACCGGGTAATCCATAAACCCAGCGGGTCGGCTGAATACCAAGCATATCGGCGACGAAAGTTGTCACGGTCCCGGACAACCCGAACAATAAGATAATTGCCAGACCGATCACAAACGGCGGCGTGATGATCGGTAATACGGTCAGTGGTCGCAGCAGTGATGCCTGACGAATACCGGATCGGGTGGCGACCAGCGCAAACACCAGACCCAGTGCCGTCGTAAAAAAACCGACCAGCAAAGCCAGAAACAGCGAGTTCCAGGCGACACCGCAGGTGCGCTCGCCAGTCACGCAACCGAGGCTCCATATTTTGTCGTCACTGAATTTGCCAAAAAAAGCCCCGAGTGAAAACAAGCCGTTGTCATCGGTTACTGCACTCGACAACATAGTCACAATCGGGAAAAATATAAACACGCTGACAATGGCGACTATAAAGCCGATAGCGCCGACAACAAATACATCGCCGTTGACGGCACCGCGTGCAGCCAGGCCGGTGGTCACAAAAAACAGGCAGGCTACCGCGACCAGCAAACCGCCATAGCCCATGCCGAATTGCCGGTCACCAAGCTCACCGAACAGTGCTTTCAGCCACTCGGCGTTGAAGCCGCGTATACCTATAGACAGCCCTTGTGCTGCCAGCCACAGCAACCCCAGCGTACCTGCCGCAATCAAAAGAGCACCATAGAACCTATGCGTTCTAGACAAAAACACCGTTGGCGCGGCCAATGCAAATACCGCCAGTAACGGTGCCAGCCACAGTTTTTCACCCTGCACTAATAGAAACAGCGCGGGCGCGTAGTCGGTGTCGAAGGGATAGCCGTCAAACAGCCATTCAAAGCTGAACAAGCCGTCTTCGAGCATGTACCAGGGAAACAGGCAGAAGCCTGCCAGCGCCACGGTTAACCACAGCAACGCTACACGATCAAAGCGGGTAATTGACGTATTCAAGGAGAGATAGACTCTGAACCGGCACGGTTCAGAGTCCTAACGGTGATAGGCACTCGTCAGAATTAGCGAGGCAATGTGGAGACTTCATCATCCCATTTCTTCAGCAGGCGCTTGCGTTCATCTGATGAACCGTACTTGGCGAAGTCGTAGTCGATCAGCTTGATTGTCGACAGATCAGGAGCCGATGGCGAGCTTTCAGCGGATTTATTTGACATGACCTGAAACGCGTTCACTTCCAGAGAACGTGATTGCACGGCTGCGGTTAATGCCCAGTCATAGAACTTCTGTGCACTCTCGGGGTTGCGGCCGTCTTTAATGATCGACATTGATCCGATCTCGTAGCCGGTGCCTTCGCAGGGAGCGACGACTTTAATCGGGAAGCCTGCTACCGCCTGCTTGACGGCATCGTGCATGAAGACAATACCGATGGTATTTTCGCCCCGTGCTGCAGCCTTGATGGGAGCAGAACCTGACTTAGTGTACTGGTTGATGTTTTTGTGCAAGCCTTTCATGAAGTCAAAGCCTTCATCTTCACCAAACAACTGCACTATGGTTGCAAGCGTGGTGTAGGCAGTTCCCGAGGAATTCGGGTTAGCCATTTGCACATGGCCCTTGTACTCAGGCTTGAGTAAGTCCTTCCAGCACGCCGGAACCGGCAGATTGTTGGCTTTCAGGATATCTTCATTGTAGCCGTACCCGAGCGCACCCGAATAAATACCAATAGTTTTATTGCCTGAAGATTCTGACTGACGGATCGCCCAGTCATTCAGCTCTCCGCGCATGGACGACTCATACGCCACTGTCAGACCTTCTTCAGCGGCCTGCAGGTGCGGGTCACCAGTGCCACCCCACCAGATATCACCCTTAGGGTTATCCGCTTCCGCCTTGATCTGAGCCATGGTTTCACCGGAACTCTTGCGAGTCATGCTGACCTTGATGCCAGTTTCAGCTTCAAAGCCGTCTGCCATCAGCTGACACCAGTCTTCCTGAGAGCTGCAGTAATAGGTGAGCTTTTCGGCCGCCATCGCCGGCATCGCCAACGCGGTGGCTAGTAACGGCGCTGAAAGTAGTGCGTATTTCATTGAATTCCTCCAGTGGTGCTGAGATTTAGAATGGCAACGCCATCCGGGTGTCTTGAGAGTGCACATTTTTTAACCAGGGCGCAAGCGTAACCGCGACAGCAAGGGCGCGCTCTGCGTAGACTGACGACTGTACCACGCCGGCAATTGAATCGAACAGTGCCACAGCAGTATCGCCGGCAACGAATCCTTTAATGCGGCTGCGAACAACCGGATTTCCCCGCCTTGCAAAATCACCTGGTTTCGGCTGTAGTAGTCTTGCAGTACATCAGTGCTGCCATTTTTGACTGAACTACCGACAACAAGGAGCACGAAAAATGAGTTCATCTACCGGAGGATGCCTCTGTGGCGCAATACGCTACACGCTGAACGCCGACCCTGTTATGGTTGCCGCCTGTCACTGCAAAGACTGCCAGAAGCAAACCGGTACAGCCTATTCTGTCGTTATGGGTGTACCGGCCGACGCGGTGTCATTCGACAGCGGTACCCCGAAAACCTACCAGACTACCGGCACCAGCGGCATGCCCGTCGATCGAAAATTTTGTGGCGACTGCGGTTCTCCAATCCTGACCGATGTCAAAGTCATTGAAGGATTATTGTTCATAAAAGGCGGCACACTCGATGACACTTCGTCGGTAGAGGTAGGTGCTGAAATCTGGTGTGATTCAAAAGCGCAATGGGCAACCCTGCCCGAGTCTCTGCCAAAGATGCCTGGTAACCCGCCGGCTGGCTGATAACACCGTTGTGAACGGCTACCACTGGCCCGGAGCAGCGCAGAAAAATTTCATTGTTGATAATGATTATACAGGGAACCGGCAGGCTGCCTTGCAGCAGTCCAGCCACAAGGGAGAAAGATCATGTCAGTAGAAAATATGCACAACGCCATTAAGGAACTGTACGCCGTTTATTGCACCAACCCGGAGCAGGCCATTCCTCTGCTCTTACCACTACTGGATGAAAACGTTCACTGGTGCTCACTGGCAGACGGCTGCAAGGGTGCCGAATTCACGCGCGAACGCAATGGCATTGCCGAGGTACAAAACTACTTTGAAGAACTGGCAGGCGCCTGGGAAATGGTTCGCTTCTGTGCGGACGAATTCGTCTGTGAAAACGACCGGGTGGTGATGATCGGCAGTTGCGCCTGGAAGCACAGAGGCTCGGGCAACACCATAGATACCCCGAAGATAGATATCTGGAAAACCCGCAACGGAAAAATCATTGAGTTTCACGAATACTACGATACAGCGAAACTGGTGCAGGATAGTAGCTAGAGACTACACGCTCTGCCAGGCAATGCTGACCGGGATGCAATGGCATTTTCCACAACCCGGCTGAGCAGAGGATCCGTGGCACCGGGGGTCAACCCGGTGCCAGCCTTTCTTATGATCCCTGTTTTATTAGCAACAGGCTATCGTTCGATGGAGTCTGCATCCGTGTCTGCAGCATCTGACATCAGTTCCTGCAAGCCAGTCAGCAGTGACTCAAACGCTACCGGGTTATAGGCGGTTTCTGTCTCTACAGCGCGATTTGAGAAGTGCGCTCCGCGTCTGACAAAGCCGTCGTGTTCGATCAGCATGACAGACCCGCTGTCATCAAAATCGATTTGATACCGCAGTGCAAACGGCACTGTCAGCTCTATCATTTTCACATCATCGACGGTCACGATTCTCCAGCGCCCATAGCCGAAATCATCGTGCGCTGGTTTTCCGGTTGAGTCTTGTGTGTCATCGTATAGGACAACATCGGACTCCTGCGGCTTGCAACGCCCCCCTTCGATAGAAGCCGGGACTTCATCGATAGCTTCGTCGTTCAGTAACTGCAGTGTATCGAGATCTACCTTTGTTGGCAGCTCTCCGTCAGCCTCACCGCTCTCGTTGCGGGTTGATTCCGGTATCTGCTCATACAATTTTATTTCTTCCGGCGGGCATTCGGGCATACCCTCAAAGTGCTCCGGGAAATGCTGGAAATATTTAGCCACCCATTGAGCCTTACCCCATTCATCACCATCGCTGATCGGCAACAACTCGACATCCAGTGACTGATCATATTCACTGTGCAGCAGCCCTGCCAGGACTGTTCCATTGCCTCCGGTCAGGGCATCCAGCGTTTTCACGGCAGTGAGACCATCGTCAGTGACCCGGTTTACCACGTTGCAATTACCGTTGTGCTCAGCACAATCACCGTCCGCATCACCAGACCAGTTAAACAAGGCATATTGACTGTCTTTGCGCTTGATCTTGAATAGATATTCACTGGAATCCGCCGGAAACAGTGTTTCTTCATCGGTAATAATGCGATCCGGTGTATCAAACTCGTATAAATGCCGTGTGATGTGCTGACCCGCCAGGGACCGCTGCACGGCCTTGATCACCATTGCTCCGTCACTGTGCGTTACCACCGCACCACCATCAGCGCTGAACTCTACCGTCGCTTTGCCACCATCGGTAGATGATACCCACTGACCATCAAGCAGCTGCAATACACCGTCACCGTGATCGTCCGATTCATCCGCTATCGCGATCCATCCGCTGGAGCCCTGATCGTACTCGTATTCAGTCTCGTCTATATGGACACCATCCTCTGCCAGCGATATGTGCGTGTAGCCGGCCGCACAGTGGAATTCGGGAGCGGTGACGCTGTCGGTAAAAGCTTCATCGTCATAAACTTCATGAACCGAGCATCCAACATCAAAAAAGTAAAATCCGTCCTTAAGCATTGCCTCAACGGTAACCGTTTCAACGCGTGGCAGATCCCGCTCGGCCAGTACATCATCCGGTTCAATCTCCTCTGCCGGTATCAGCTTCCTGGCCAGTGCTTCGGGATCGATGTCGCCGCTTCCCGTTTCACCGTCAGCATCAGCACTATTGCGAACCGCGCTTATCTCTTTGGAAACCGCCTGAGCGATCTCGGGCAGTAGTTTTCGTATTTCGGTTCGAACCGCTTTGTGCAAGGCCTTGCGAGTGGCCGGATCACCTTCCAGATCTATACCCTGCGCTACCACAGCGGATTCGGCGGAATCCTGTATTTCCTGCATCATGCGGGCGACCACCTGAGCGGTTCGGTGCATGTGCCGGAAACGCTCGGCCTTGTCTCCGCTGTCGGCGTCATCACCTTCGGCCACGTAGTCGGTAAACAGACTGGCATCGTCGTCTTCAGTAGACAGCCCCAGCTCCTGCTTGACAGATGCCTCTGCCTCGGCAATATCAACCGATGGATTGTTCTCCAGTTCCTGCTGCACCAATGTCGTTATCGGGCTGATAAATTCACGTTGCGACGGTGGGGCACTGAACATCATCCGCTTGCCAATCGGCATGTTGTCGTCTTCGTCGATAGCGGTAGCAGGTATGTCTGCAAGAATTGGCTTGCCCTGCGCACCATCCGCTAAAGTCAGTTCGTAGACACCGCCATCGCCGGTGGTTGCCACGGGTTCATCAGCATCGCAACTGCCGTTCTCGTTAAGGTCGATGCACACAGTTGCACCACGGATGTACCCGTCCGCCACGCGACCGGTCAGTGTTGCATCGGCGGCGCCGTTTGCGGTCGGGATCTGATTTACAGAGTTATCCTGATCGGTCACTTCGGACAGCGGCGTAATGGTTGAGCTACTCCCGCCGCAAGCGTACAGCGAGCTCACAACGGCCAGGCTTACAAGTGTTCTGGACAATGAAGAGGTATGCATAAATGCTCCTTATCGACGCGACACACAGGCTCGACAGCTACCTCTGCGCGAGAGTTGATTAATCTACCGACGCCTGTACTTTCGGCAACAAAATGCAACACTTAAGCGCCGTGTTTTGCCATAAACGTTAAGTAACACCGGCATTCGAAAGCCCGCCGGAATAAGCTGATGTTTTCACACGAAATGTCGCGGACCGGCGACGGGGCTTTCACCACCGCTTCGTCACGCAACGCAACCGGGCCGCTCAACAGCCACCCCACAGACAAACACCGGCAATTGGCTGTGGAAAGGCGCCGGCACAATGCCCGCATCGGAGGGTCATCAGCGACTCCGATCCTATCTATTCGTATCGGCTGACCCCTGCCGGTACAATTTAAACTTGGCAAGCGCATTAATTAGCACGGTCAATCCACTTATTAAAACGGCCTTCCGGTGTTTTCACGGTACAACGCAGAGAACAGACTATGTCCGCACACCCCTTCAACTTAGCAGGTCGTCGAGCACTAATTACAGGCGGCAGCAAAGGTATTGGTGAAGCTATCGCTGTCGCTTTTGCGCGCGCCGGCGCTGATGTAATGATCGCCTCCCGCACCGCCACTGAGCTTGAACAGGCATCGACACGCATCGCTACCGCATCCACCGACACGCAAGGCACCAAAGCACCCGAAATCCACTGGCACCAGACAGATATGACCTCACGCATCGAGGTCGATCAGCTTGCCGAGGCTGCCATCCGCAAACTGGGCGGCGTGGACATATTAGTCAACAATGCCGGTGGCAATACTCCGGAATTGTTGTCCGGCATCAATGATGAGTCGTGGGACCGGATGATCGAGCTCAACCTGACCAGTTGCATTCGGCTGGCGCGCACGCTGTCAATTCCAATGACGGATCAGGGCTGGGGACGGATTATCTATATCGCCTCGATAATGGGCAGCGTGGGTGCCGCCGGTCGCTCTGCCTATTGCGCGACCAAAGCGGCACTGATCGGGTCGAGCCATGCACAGGCTATCGAACTCGGGCCTGCCGGCGTTACCGTCAACTGCATTTCTCCAGGCCCGGTTCTGACCGATCTGCCGCGTAACGCACTAAGCCCGCAACAACGCGAGCGATTTACCGAAGCCACTGCGCTGGGACGATGGGGTCAACCGGAAGAAATTACCGGGCCGGCACTACTATTGGCAAGCGATGCCGGCAGCTATATCACCGGGGCTAATCTGACGGTGGATGGTGGAGTAACGATCAAGGGGTTTTAAACAGCACAATCGGCAGCCTGAAACAAGAATGCCCGGACTATGCTCGCAATGCCTGTAGAATCATCCGACACTTAAAACACAACAACGATATCTGCCTGTCACCTTTACAACGCGCGCCACCCCGCTGTTTGCGGGAGCAATCTATAGACCCCAGAAAAAGATCCAGGAAGTTCGCCTTACCATACACACTTAGCAGTCGCCTGTGATCAGCGAGGCTACTACGACAGCAGATTTGAGGTTCAATGTGCAGTGCGAGCATCATGGTGTCAATGCACAGTTGCCGGTCGGTTACTTGGTTAAACCGCCGTACAAGAAGCTTCAATTTAGCTGTTACATTGACACAATGCCGTAAAAGCGAATCACAAGTGACACTCGATGTGCCGGGTCGACCAAACCACGGGCACTCAGGGAAAAGTCAGACGCTCCCGCTTATTTTAATTAGTGCCTATCCAGAAACAGGGTGTCGCGAGGATCATTCAGGTGCGTGAGATTTTGCCTACCCTATGTAGGCGCTTAGTTGTTCTTAAGTAACCACCTGTGGTGGGCAAAAGATTGCGTGCCTGAGTGGTACGCAGTAGCGCTTGTCATTGAATGGGCACTGATTAGTCGAGCCCGCCTTCATGCGGAAACGATAACCCCCGGAGCAGTTGCGGGCGTTGCACCTTACAGCAGACGACCCCCGGAAAAAACCGGCTGCCACAGGCGGAATAGCAATCGCTATTCCGCCGTCACTGTTTCTAAATCGCGCTGGCCATATAAACACTACAGACAGTGTCACCATCGTCAGGATCAACGGACCGAACACCTAACGGGCCACCCTCAATAAACAACTGCAGTTGCTGCCCGTCACGCAGCACTGATAGCTCAATCAAATCACCAGTTACAGAGGATGCGGCGGCGGCACGCAAGCCACCGGCACTGAACACTCGCGCGGCACCATACTGCTGTATGACATCACCTGCAAGTAATCCAGCACGCTCAGCCGCAGAGTTGTTAAGAACGGTCTCTAGAATCACCTGATAGGCAAGATTATTTTCTTTCAGGTATTGCTCATAGCCGGAATCACCCAGGGCTTGCCGCAGCGGATTAAATGCGTACAGCAACTGATTGCGAGCCTGGTAAAATCGATCAGTGATCAGCCACCCTTCACGAGTCGCGGTATCCCGAAGAGACAGCATATCAAGTTGTAACTGCTCGTCAATCGCCACATCGGCTACTGACTTGTCGATGCTGAACACCGATGAAGCCACTACTTTTGCTGGGTCCGGGGTTTCAATTATTGATTTGGCAAGAGCAAGCTCAGCTTCAGTGGAAGCAAGCTTCAGCTCAAGTGACTCGATTTGTGTAACCAGCATCGAGCGCTCATTAGAGGCCAATTCTACCAGCTTGAACAAGGTCTCAATCTGGCTGGCAGTGGATGCGTCTGTAACCGACGTGCCAACTGATGCAACATTCACGGCGCTGCTGGACGACGAGGTAACCACTTTAGCCACCGGGGCAGCACTTACCGCAATTAAATTTCCACTGGCATCGACTTGTAAGTCACGGATACCCGATCCGGACAATCCGCTCAGCGTGTAGCTGCTTACGGTACTTCCAATAGCGATGTTATTCGAACCTGTGGTTGCCGCATTATATCCAATGGCAATAGCATTTGTATGGCCAGCAGCCACCACCGCGTTACTGCCAACGGCAACAGAACGCGTACCACGAGCCTGTGACTCATTGCCCAGAGCAGTCGCATTTGAGACTCCGGCAATTGCAAGTCTGCCGACCGCTGTTGAACCGGCACCGCGCGCTTGAGCCCTTTGCCCAAAAGCCGCTGATGAGGTACCCGTAGCAAGGCTTCTGCCGACAGCCGTCGACCCATACCCAAGGGCTTGTGCGTCATACCCGAAGGCAGATGCCTGCTGCGCAGTCGCAAGCGATTCTGTGCCGACAGCAGTAGCCCGCACACCTGTTGCTGAGGTTTCACTACCAAGAGAGACCGCCATAGACGCTGTAGCGGAAGCATCCGGGCCAATTGCGGTGGCATAGGCAGCGGTCGCCTGTGCTCCATCAAAATCACTATCACCGGTAATATCACCACCGATTGCGATGGCTCCGTTAAAGGTGGCTACTGAACTACTACCTACCGCAATTGCGTAACTTCCAGACGCTTCCGCCTTAGCACCAAGTGCCACCGAGTTAGATGCAGAACTTATTGATGACTCGCCCAGTGCTGCGCTGAAGACACCGTCTGACTTGGAAAAAATTCCCATCGCAATACTGGCAATGCCAGCGGCTGAGGACCCGGTTCCAACAGTTGTTCCACTACTACCTGCGGTCGCAGAAAATCCGATCGCCGTGCCGCTATTCTCGTTTGCGGAGGCAATACTGCCCACGGCCGTAGCAGATCTGCCCAGAGCCCGGGAGGCTCGCCCTAGTGCAGTTGATTCAATACCGGCCGATGCTGCAGCGCCCAATGCCGTTGAGGAGACTGCGGGGGCAGACGCTCCATGACCAAAAGACGTTGCTGAAGTATCTGTTGCAGTCGCAGAAACACCAACCGCCGTTGAGAAGTCACCTGTAGCCGATGAACTACTGCCACATTCAAGTCCCTCCGTTCCACTACCATCGATACAATCCGCTGTTGTTCCTGCGCCGGAGACCAACGGCACCGAAAGTCCGTACACCACAATAGAGGACACCAATAAACTTCGGCTCATGCAAACTCCAACTACTCATAACTGCGCGGATTTACGCAGGTACATTGTCCTTAACTCTGATAAGCATCGCAATAGCTCAGTGCATAACAACAGGGAACTGGTTCTCGTATTATAACTTCACTTGCAATGCCCCCATCGGGACAGTCGCAACGACAGTAACGGGGTTGTTGTCGCCGCATATAGGGAAGCCATCAAAGGCCCGGCCAATAGTCGCGTCATCTCCTGCATTCGCCATTTTTTTGATCATGCAAGTTGGCTTTACAGGGTAATGATAGTCATCACCGCGCCAGCATGACCACCGCAAACATCAAGCGGCCGGGTTAACAAAGTATCGTGCCTTGGCTGGTGGTGCTGAAGGTCTTCAGGAGACATTTCACCACCACCGGTATAATCTTAAATGGGCGCACCATTGACGGCCACACCCAGGGCGGCATCCCGCGTCAGCGGCACCGTGGCAAGGGATGGCTGCAGCGGTACCGGGGCGGCATACCGCGCGGGTACCGGAAGTTGCTCATTGGTACCTGAAATGCCTGTCATCAACTCGTGAT
>CALKXD010000032.1 GCA_938003855.1 uncultured Granulosicoccaceae bacterium
AAATTTGCAGGTGATAATTACCCCGCATACCGGTCATACCCGATCACCACCGTTTATGCTGCCCTGATTCTCCACCCCGATAACCCACCGCTGGATTCTCTTGCGCGACCCATCCACAAAAATAAAATACAAAGCGCCAACACTTACAATTTCGATAGACGAAGCGGTCGTGTAGACTCTGTCAGTGTCACGCCGTTGTTCATCGCGAAATACAAAGAGACTCTATGCCAGAGCTTCCCGACATCACGGTATACATCGAAGCCCTTGAGGCACGCCTGCAGAATGCCACGCTGCATCAACTTGTAATTTCACACCCGTTCGTCCTTCGAACCGTCACGCCAGCCGTTACTGATTTCACTAACACCAAACTGCGGTCCATAGAACGGATCGGCAAATGCGTCGCCTTCGGCTTCGACAATGACCACTGGCTGGTGATCCACCTAATGATCGCAGGTCGATTCCAATGGGTGGATAGCAACGCAAAATTACCAGCAAGAAAAGCCCTGGCACAGCTGCATTTTGATCGCGGTAGAGTGCTGCTGACAGAAGCTGGCAGCAAGCGACGCGCCTCCATCCGCCTGTTTGCCAGTAAAGCCGACACTGCAATCGTGAATCGCGGCGGACTCGAAGTACTTGAAATCAGCACCGCGCAGTTTGCAGAGCGACTGACGTTGCGAAACCACACGCTCAAACGAGCACTGACTGACCCCGCTCTGTTCAGCGGTATCGGTAACGCCTACTCCGATGAAATACTGCATCGGGCACGACTCTCCCCGGTCAGACAAACGCAAAAAATGTCCACCACTGAAATCCAGACACTGCACGACAGCTGTTGTCATATACTCGATTACTGGCTGGCGTTGCTGCGCAAAAAGCACACTGAAAAATTTCCTGCCAGAGTCACGGCGTTCAAAAACGGGATGTCAGTACACGGGTGTTTTCAGCAGCCGTGTCCGGTATGCAACACGGCTATACAACGCATTCGCTACGTGAGCAACGAAACAAACTACTGCCCGCGCTGCCAGACAGATGGCAAATTACTGGCGGATAGATCGCTCTCCAGGCTGCTGAAAACAGACTGGCCGAAAACAATCGAAGAACTTGAAAACACCCAGCCCAACGGTGCCAAAAAACTATGACAACCATTACTGTCGCACTCGACCATCTCAGTGAACTGGTGCTGCAGGCGCTGCACAGGCAGGGGCTCAACGAATCCGCACAGCAAGCAGTACACGATGTCTTGATGTACGCACAAAAACGCAACAGCAGCCAGGGCATTATAAAAATAGTGGAACGTACAACACTGCCCGACAGCGACAGCAGACCAGTCAAAATCAGTCAGCGTTGCACCGCCATTGCTGCTGTCGATGGTGGCGGCCAGCCGGGTATGCTGGTGATGCAGCGGGCAACAGGCCAAGCCATAGAGATGGTTGAAAGCAACGGACTGGCGCTGGTCACTACCAGTAACACCAGATCATCCACTGGTTCCATCGGGTTCTATGCGCGCCAGTTTGCCGAACGTGGCTATATTGGTATTGTTCTGGCCGGATCCCCAAAAGTAATGGCACTTGAGGGAGGTATAGATCCGGTGCTTGGCACCAATCCGGTGGCCATTGCTATCCCCACCGGCAGTTCACCGCTGGTACTCGATATGGCCACCGCAGCAACTACCTGGTTCGCTGTGATCAACGCACGGGACAATAACCATGACCTGCCTGATGGTGTGGCCATCGATAAAAACGGTCAGCCCACTCTGGACGCCGCGACCGCGCTCAGCGGGGCATTGAGAACCTTCGGCGGCGCAAAGGGGTCAGGCCTTGCCCTCATGTTTGAGTTACTCACGGCCCCGTTGGCCGGTGCCTCCGTATTTGGCGACAGCAAGGACAATCGGGCCAATACGCTCATCGGCATCAATCCGGCCGCCGTTCTCAACGATGATAGCTATCCGGACAACGTCGACGTTTTACTTAACCGTATCAGACAAAGCCGCAGTGAGCAGGGTCCGGTCAGATTGCCGGGTGAGCACAGTGATGCCGTGGCAGAGGCCTGCGATAAAAGCAATTCGATCACGCTGGATGCTGGTGTTTACAACGCCGTGCGTGCAATCGCAGACAGCTGACTCAGACAATAGCCAGAGCGCACAGCGGGTCAGTCTGCCCGCGGACAAATCTGACCCACAACAGGCGACAACCGATCCTGCCTGGCCCGGGCTAGACAATTCCGCCCATGCAGAGATATTTAATCTCCAGGTAGTCATCAATACCGTAGCGCGATCCTTCACGTCCAACGCCCGACTCCTTGATTCCACCGAACGGGGCGACTTCAGTCGATATTATTCCCTCATTGATACCGACGATACCACTCTCCAGCGCTTCGGCTACACGCCACACCCGATTGATGTCACGCGAATAAAAATAAGACGCCAGACCAAACTCAGTTGCATTGGCCATCGCCACACCCTCGGCTTCTGCGGCAAAACGGAACACCGGGGCAACCGGGCCAAAGGTCTCTTCATGGGTCACTTTCATATCACTGGTAACGTCAGCCAATACCGTGGGCTTATAGAAAAAACCACCCAACTCAGACGGCTCGCCACCGGTGATCACTCGCGCCCCTTTACTTACAGCATCTTCAACGTGCTCGGCCACTTTATCGATAGCCGCCTGGTTGATCAGCGGGCCTTGCTGCACATCACCGGAGTCCGCCGCGCCGAGCTTCAGCGCGGCCGCAGCTGTGGCCAGCTTTTCACAGAATTCATCATACACACCGTCCTGTACGATAAATCGATTTGTGCACACGCAGGTTTGTCCCGAGTTGCGATACTTCGATAACATCGCGCCCTGCACCGCGGCATCGATATCAGCATCATCGAAGACCAGAAAAGGGGCATTACCGCCTAATTCCATAGACACTTTTTTAACCGTGCCGGCACACTGCTCCATTAGCAGCTTGCCAATCGCGGTCGACCCGGTAAACGATAACTTGCGTACTGTCGGCGACGACGTCAGTACACCGCCAACCGCTGAAGCCTGCTTGCTGCTGACGATGCTGAATACCCCGGCAGGGACCCCGGCTCTTTCAGCAAGCTCTGCCATTGCCAGTGCCGATAACGGTGTTTCAGCCGCCGGCTTAACAACCATCGTGCAACCGGCCGCCAACGCCGGTGCTACCTTACGGGCGATCATGGCATTGGGGAAATTCCACGGCGTGATTGCCGCCGTCACCCCGATCGGCTGCTTGATCACGACAATGCGTTTGTCGGCAGCGTGACCAGGAATGACATCACCATAGATACGTCGGCCTTCCTCAGCGAACCACTCAATGAAACTGGCACCATAGGCAACTTCACCTCGGCTCTCCGCCATCGGCTTGCCTTGCTCGGTACTGAGTATGCACGCCAGATCTTCCTGATGCTGCATCATCAGGTCAAACCAGCGGCGCAAAATCACTGCCCGCTCCTTAGCGGTTTTAGCACGCCACGCCGGCAGTGCTTTATCTGCCGCATCAATGGCTCGCTGGGTATCTGCAACACCGCAATCGGCCAGCATGGTGATCTGTTCACCGGTGGCAGGGTTAGTTACCGCAAAGGTAGCGTTATCCGCTGCAGCGCACCATATTCCGTCGATGTAGGCGGAATCCTTAAGCAGAGATTGGTCGTTGAGTTGCATCTTGTCACCTGTCGCAAAAGTGGAGTGGCTGGGCCGCCAAGGATATCAGAGCGGCACAATTCAAGACCATACTGCCGACGGCACTATACGGCCAGTGACATAGTCCTGTGAGTTTCGAACTTCCGGTGCATACCAAGGTTTTAAATCATTGTACTGAGCCGCAGAAAGCACACCCAGCTTGCGTAACACGGCACCAAGCGCAGCATCTGCCGCGCGCGTCGCACCATCATCAATTTTCAACGCTATCGCAATACCGGATTCCGGCGCAATTGCCGCAAAAACACCCTCCGCTCCAGTTTTGACCACAAGACTCGGGTGGGCACGCATGGTGGCGGTACAACAACGATCGGTGCCAGCGACCATCTGCGGATGTTCATTCATGGCGGACAGAACTCTTTGCATTGCACTGGCGCGCGTCGCCGCATAACGCCCCGGATCGCAAAAACAACCAAGCGCTTTGGCGAACGCCAGCAACGGCATCGCCACCGCCGGCATACCGCAGCCATCACGGTCCCAGGGCATCTGACGAACATCAAGCCCCGATAATTCGGTCAGCACATCCATCCAGCTGCCCTGAGTGGCATGCTCATAACTGGAATAGCCCGGCAGTGGCTGATCAAGATAGCGCGCCAGTGTCAGCATGCCGGTGTGCTTACCGGAGCAATTGTGCAAATGTCGCGCGGCTTCGCCGCCGTCGCGCAGCAATTGATGGGCGGTGGTTTCATGTAATGGCAAAGACGGCCCGCACTCGAGCTGGTCAGGCTGCAGACCCACTCGTGACATCCAGTCATTCAGTACCTGCTGATGAGCGGTTTCCGCATTATGAGAGGCACACGCCAGAGCGATTTCAGCTGACGACAATGCAAAATGCTCTGCGGCACCAGATTCCAGCAGCGGCAGAGTCTGGATCGGCTTAAGTGATGAACGCGGGAAAACAAGTGCATTTATGTCACCCAGTTCAAACAGTGTTTTTCCCTGTGAATTGACAGCGACAACAGCCCCCCGGTGACGGGACTCGACCAGCTCGTTGCGAAAAATTTCTATAAGAACAGGATTCATTAAATTATCCAGTGAGCAACCCGCATCCGGGTTGGGAAATATCTGCCGTGCACCGGCTACTGTCGGGTTAACAGAAAAGCCCGGCCACACGTTTCATCTGATCCATACCACACAGCCCGCGAGCAGCCCGCCATGACCGTTCTTCGGCTCGGGCAATGCAGTGTAGACTATCGGGTTACCCGGCAGCGGATTCCGGGTTAGCGGCCACACCCGCTGCAGCGAAAAACGCACCGCCACCGTCCAACCGCAATCTAACCCGGGCAATCCCGATACTGCGCTATGTCATCGCCGCCGCGCGCGGTATTACCGAAACAATGCAGTCCTGCGGTCAACGCGAATTCGGCCGGATATTCACCCGGAGAAACCGCAAAATTAACGCCGCTAACCAGGCAGCACATTGAAAAACGGACGGGTGGAAAAGAAAATAATCACGCCGATCACCACCAGAGCCAGCAGGCTGCTTATCGGGCGCCGACACAAACGTGTTATCACCGTTTCCTGCTCACCACGCTGGATGCGGTCCTGCTGCCGGGCACGCTGATTTGCCTGCAGTTGAAGCTGATACGCCTGCAGCAATTCATTGGCGCGAGCACGATCCTCGTCTTCGTGCAGCCAGATCGCCGGAAAAGAGATGCCCCACTTACCGGCACTGGTTTCGAACCAGGGAATGTTGTTGTCATCAAGCAGTTGCCGAACATCCTCCGCCTCGTCTTCCGGCACCAGTCTGAGGCGAAAAAAAATGCTGGCCATGAACTACCCTTTCACTATGTGGAGACAAACACTGCACGTCACGCTTATCGCTTCGCACGCGCTGTCGGCGATTGTTTACCAGCTTGCATCAATTGACAAGGACTCACGATGATCGCCGGTAGTTTTTCCAGCACCGCCAGACAGATTGCCATCCGGGTGGTACGCACAGGCATTCAATGCGTCTTCTATCCTTACGAGCGATGCACCGACCTGGTGGCAGGCATAGACAGGCGGGTCACCGGCTGGTTCGCAAAAACCGAGTACATCCGCACCGGGCAATGCAAAATGACCGGACAATGCTGCAAGGCCATTGGCATTGAATTTCCAGCCGCATGGCAAAAGTACCCATGGCTTGTCAGGTGGCTCGGCCGCTGGCACAGACTGCGCTACAACTTCGAATCAGTCGATCAGCAACGGAATCTACTGGTGTATCAATGCAACTATCTGCGTACAGATAACCGCTGCGGTATCCAGAAATTTAAGCCCAGATTATGTCGTGAATTCCCCGAGCATCCCTGGCGTGGACGAATTCGCGTGCATAAGGGTTGCGGCTACCAGTACGTACCAAGAAAAACACACGAATTTAAAATAAAGTTACATCGATCAAAAAACTCTCTTCTGTAGACCATGTTTTATTGCTAAAACCATACTTAT
>CALKXD010000033.1 GCA_938003855.1 uncultured Granulosicoccaceae bacterium
GGCTACACAGATTCGCTTCAACAACTTCAACAAAAATGTCGCGATCCAGGCTGACGTTTTTGCCTTTGAAGTGCCGGACAATGTTGATGTCATCGGTGAAGTGGTGGTAGCAGAGCCCGTGGCAAGCGAAAGCACCGCGAGCACCGAAAATTCTGACAGCACTGACAGCACTGATCAGGTCGACCCGCCGCCGGCGCCCACAGAGCAAGCGCCGCTGGCCGACCTGGTCGCCCCGGAGAGCCCTGTGTCGCCGCCGATGATTACTGAAACGCCGGCGGATCAGACCGTGGAGACTGCTGTTGTGCCGGCCGCTCCCGGCACCCCGGAGCAACCTGCAACTGTGCCAGCTGCGACCACAATCACTGATACCGTGCTCGAGCAATCCGACGTGCCGTTGACCGAAACCCCGGATGATGCCGGTCCGGACATCCCGATTGCTGCCCCACTTCCGGTGGATCCTCTGCTCGAAGGCGATACGCTGTCATCCGAATCCCCGACCGATACCGCAGCCGGGTTGCCCCGGCAACCGGTGGCGACGGATTCGCCCGCCACAGATCCATTGCTGGACGACGATCTGCTGATTGATGACGAGCAGCCCATTGAGGACGCAGAACCTCAGCCTGAGCCGGAGATTACCTTTCAGGAGATCAAACGCATCGTGATTGAGTAGGGGTCAGCGCCAGACGCCATAGACGGCCGCAGGGTTATTGGCGCTGCATCGCGCGGCCTGCCGCGTCAGTCTGATACAGTAGCGCTATGACAGAGCAAATATCGCTACTCCAGGAAAACAGTTCACCGACTGAATCCAGCGCACCGCAACAAGCGCAAGCCGCCTTTGCACCGCTCGCTGATCGCATGCGACCGCGATCCCTGAGCGAGTTTTTCGGACAGCGCCATTTACTCAATGATGACAGCACACTGCGTGCGGCTATAGAGCGGCAGCAATTGCACTCGATGGTTTTCTGGGGTCCTCCCGGTACCGGTAAAACCACACTCGCACGGATGCTGGCGGTGCAATGCGATGCGGCGTTCATCAGTCTGTCGGCGGTATTGTGCGGTGTCAAAGATATTCGCAATGCGGTTGATGCTGCGCAAAAAACGCATGCCGCCGATGGCCGACGCACGGTGCTGTTTGTCGATGAAGTGCATCGCTTTAACAAAGCACAGCAAGATGCTTTTTTACCGCATATAGAAGACGGGACGTTTTATTTTGTCGGTGCCACCACCGAGAATCCGTCGTTTGCATTAAATAACGCGCTGCTGTCAAGGGTGCGCGTTTATATCCTCAAGCACCTCGATACCGAATCTATAGAGCAGGTACTGCGACGCACGCTTGCCGATACCGAGCGTGGTCTCGGGAGGTTACAGATAACCATGTCCGATCAGACCATCTCACAGCTGGCAGATGCTGCCGATGGTGATGCACGTCGATCCCTGGTGTTATTGGAACTAGCCTCGGACATTGCACGTGTTGGCGATGACGGCACACGCACAATAAACGATGCCTCAATTGCGGAAGTCACCCGCGATACGTTGCGTCACTTCGACAGGGGGGGCGATATATTCTACGAGCAGATATCCGCGCTGCATAAGTCGGTGAGAGGGAGTGATCCCGATGCCGCACTGTATTGGTTTTGCCGGATGATTGATGGTGGCTGCGATCCGCACTATATCGCCCGGCGTGTGGTGCGGATGGCCTCGGAAGATATTGGCAATGCCGATCCACGTGCCTTGCATCTTGCGATGGACGCCTGGCAGGTATTCGAGCGGCTCGGAAGCCCGGAAGGAGAGTTGGCGATTGCCCAGGCGATAATCTATCTGGCGTGCGCGGCAAAGAGTAATGCGGCCTACAGTGCCTACGGCGAGGCGATGAGCTTTGTAAAAGAATCCGGCAACGCCGAAGTGCCCGTGCACTTGCGCAATGCGGCCACCGGTTTCATGAAAGACCTGGGTTATGGCAAAGATTACCAGTACGACCACAGCGAGGCCGATGGTCTGGCAGAGTCACAAACTTATTTTCCAGATGGCATGTCACCACCGGGTTTTTACCAGCCGGTCCCGCGCGGGCTGGAGATTCAGATTGCAGAAAAGCTGGCGCACCTACGAGAGCGGCGCCGTTGAAGCCTGTCGCTGCAGTGCCCAGTCAATGTGCTCTTGAACCATACCGGATGAGTGCACCCGCGCCTGATTGAGTGCGGCGATAATATCGGCACTCGGTGGCGCATTACCCATAGCGACAGCAATGTTTCGACGCCAGCAATCGTGGCCGATCCGTCGTATCGCCGAGCCTGCGGTTTTGTCCAGAAACTCGGCTTCAGACCAGGCGAGCAAATGACACAGGTTTGCCTGGTCGAGTCCGTGTCGAGCCTGGAAGTCGGTTTCGATCGTGTGCTGCAGGAATTTATTCCAGGGGCAGACAAGCTGGCAGTCATCGCAGCCATAGATACGGTTGCCGATGAGTGGTCTGAGTTCCAGCGGAATGCTACCGCGCAGTTCAATGGTCAGATACGAAATGCAGCGGCGTGCGTCGACAACATACGGAGCGATGATTGCCTGCGTCGGGCAAATCTCAATGCAGGACGTGCAGTTGCCGCAATGGTTTGCCGCGTCGGGTTTGTCTGCAGCAGCCGGCAGCGGCAGGTCTGTGTAGAGTTCCCCTAGAAAAAACCAGGACCCGGCATCACGGCTCAACAGATTGCTGTGCTTGCCTATCCAACCCAGACCGGCTTGCTCTGCGAGCGCTTTTTCGAGTACCGGTGCGCTATCCACGAAGGCGCGATAGCCGAATTCACCGATTTCCTGCTGAATGCGAGCGGCAAGCTTTTGCAGTCGCTTGCGCATCAGCTTGTGGTAATCGCGTCCCAGCGCATAGCGGGAAACATAGCCAAGTGAGCCGTTTTGCATTACTGACCAGGGCTCGGCCAGTTGCTCGGGCAGGTAATTCATTCGCACTGAAATAATCGTCACGGTACCGGAGTGCAGGTCTGACGGGTTACGGCGCAGATCAGCATGCCGCTGCATGTAATCCATCTCTCCGTGGAAGTTGTTGTCCAGCCAGTTTAAAAATCGTGATTCATGTTCACCGAGATCGGTGGTGCTGAATCCGGTTTTGTTAAAGCCGAGTTCGTCGGACCAGCGGATTATTTGCTGCTGAAGCTGGTGGTAGTCAATGGTCACGGCGGATCACAATGCGGTAGTACGTGGTCGCTATTGTACAACGTGATTAGCTGACCGCAGTGATTTAGCCTGGCACTGCCTGTAACCGGTCGGGATAAAACAGCTACCCCGCCGACGTCTAGCGCGGGAAATGACCGCTTTTGTAATACAGGAGCGTATTGCTGCCTCCATGCCAGTCGAGCCAGTCCTCGACAGGATTCCTCAGCCAGCTGAACGATTTATGCAAGTGGTTTTTGTTTTGCAGCAAGCCGCTGACGACCAGGATTTCCTCGCCTTGCGGATCCAGCTTCGGGCGAAATTCACACGCGCGCTGCCACCGCAATAGCATAATGCTCTCGGTGTTATAGACATGCAGCGGCCTGATCGAAATACCTTCTACCGGACCGGGCAGCCATCCCTGTGGATCTTTGGTGTCGATGTTTCGCTCGCCATCGTCACCGGGCTGGAATTGATTGTACTTAACAAACAGTATGCAACCCTGGTCGCTGGATATTTTCCGCTTGTGCGGGAAACGCATGTAGCTACCGGTTAGAAATTCTGCATGACCATCACTGCAACCGCCGTCGATGACCAGTATTTCCAGTCCGGCTGTGCCCTGGTAGTCGGGCAGCGTACCACCCGCGGGGATAGCCACCAGGCTGGTGATCCGGGGTACGTCCGACAAATACTCGAGAAGTACCTCGGCAGTAGAGGCATCATTGTCTGTGGTCGCTGTCAGCGGCTCGTTGACAACAACGTTCAGTTGGAAATTGGGATTTACTTCGGAAGTCACGATCGTACTCCATTGTCCTGGAGAGTCTTTGCGTCATGCGAAGAGTAACGTATTGAGGCGGGCGCCGGTGTCACATCTGCGTCAAGGGAGCTGTTAGTGCAACTGGCAGTAAGTTGCTTCAGCAAAAAAAAGTCGGGGCGAAAAGATCGCCCCGATAAAGGCGCTGTTTGAGCGCTTGGCGGAGAATACTGTCGCTTTCTAAATGACAGCTTATGTTGGCAATCTTGCTCCCTGGCCGGGGCTCATGCCGTTCTTATTTAATGGACTTACTTTTCTTCTTATTATAAAAAATGTTGTACTGCTAGCCGTTGCGAGTAAAGCAAACCGGCTCTGATTGCTCAGATTCCTCTGAACCCCGATAGGCTTGAACCCGAAAGCAACCACCCTCGGAGCCCGTCACATTGAGGTCGTTAGCCATGTCATAGATAACATTGGGTGCCGAGCCATTCAGTGAGGCGACATTGACCTCGGAGACCAGAGAAGCGGTGTGGGTGTTTTGATCCGGACCAAAAAATATCCGGTAACCATCGACTCCCTCATCATCAGGGTTAGCCGGCCAGCTCAAACGCAACGCGTCTTTGTTGGTGCAGGTATCGCAAGTGATATCAAAGTCAATACTCGCCGTCGAAGTGGCTCCGTTGGCGTCCTTGATACTGTATACCAGCGAGTCACTACCCGAGTAGTTCTCCGGTGCTGCGTAGACCAGGATACCCGCATCTACGGCCTCGATCCTGCCCTCGGTGGGTTCTGCATCGATAGTAAACTGCACGTTGAAGCGGTCGGCGATAGAGTCATTACGCAATGGACTGACGGTAGTCACAGCGCCGGCTTGTACCGACACAGAGTCTGCTTTGGCCGCCAGAGGAGCGAGTGCGGCACCGACCGAAGGCACCTCACAGCTGGCATTATTTTCCCAGCCATAGCCATCGCCATCGGGATCGGCATTCTCGTCAAGACACCAGGGTGCCCCACTCAGCGTAGGCCCGGTGGCGACCGGCTCTATGGCACAGTCGGCGCAAGCCACGGCGATATAGAGTGTGCCGGTGGATTCGTTGCCTTCGGCGTCAATCAGCACATAGCTCACTGAGTCAGTGCCTTCGAAGTCGGCGTCAGCGGTATACACAACTGCACCGTCCGCCGTCAGCGTGGCCGTACCGTTAGTGGGTGAGCCGATTAATTGAAGCTGAGCGTCTGCCGCAAATGTATCATTTGCCAGCACCGCCACCGTGACGGCCTGGCCGGCAACCGATTCAGCAACGTCAGTGCTTGCCGAGATTTCGGCGTTGGCTTGACCCATTTCAGGAGGAACACCCTGCAAATTAGATAAGGGTTGCGTGTTTTCGTCGGTATCACCACCACCACCGCCGCATGCAGCCAGTGAAAGTAGCGCAGCCGATACAGCCAGTTTGGTGAGGTTCTCACACCCAATAGATCCGAGCGTACGATTCTTTCGACCGTTCATAGTTCAGGCCCTGTATTTTGTAGTTTTAATTGTTTACTTAAGCTGCTGCAGTAATGCTGCGCTGCAGTAGCGAACCAAGGTAACGACGGTCGCCCATTTTTCTTAAGTGATGGCATCATTAATTTGCCTCTTAAAATGAACAGATAGGCGAGCTTCCCGTATGATTTTTTAGTTAAATCAAGGAGGTAGCGGTGTCGATTCTTTGACGAATATTTTCTGACGCTAGCAACGGCCGCTGTGTGGTTGCCGCAGCAATAGGGGCGGTCCGGATGTCCGGTACATCGCGGGCATGCCCATGCGGGATTAGCGCCGCGGGCCAATGCCGACCGGATCCACTGCCAGGGTTGCGACACTTACCGGCTGGTACAGGGCTTTAGCAAGGTTGCCCGGCGGGTTATAATGGGCGGCTTGGGTTTGATTCTCACCAGCAATACCCGTGACCTGGCTGTCACCAACAGGGCAACTGAATGACCGACCACCTACCACCGTTCAATAACAGCGAAGAACAACCGCTGAGCGAATTTACCGAGAAAGCGTATCTCGACTACTCGATGTACGTCATTCTTGACCGGGCTCTGCCGCACATCGGTGATGGTTTGAAGCCCGTGCAGCGACGAATTATTTATGCGATGTCGGAGCTCGGGCTTTCGGCTACGTCAAAACACAAAAAGTCTGCGCGCACCGTCGGTGATGTTCTGGGTAAGTACCATCCGCACGGGGACTCTGCCTGCTACGAAGCCATGGTGCTGATGGCGCAGCCGTTTTCCTATCGCTATCCACTGATAGACGGGCAGGGCAACTGGGGCGCACCGGATGATCCCAAATCGTTTGCTGCCATGCGCTACACCGAAGCCCGTCTTGCACGTATCGCAAAAATGCTGCTGCAGGAACTGGGGCAGGGCACCGTAGACTGGGAACTGAACTTCGATGGCACCATGACCGAGCCGACCGTGCTGCCCTCGCGTCTGCCGCATGTGTTGCTCAATGGCACTACCGGTATTGCTGTCGGGATGGCCACGGACATACCTCCGCATAATTTGCGGGAGTTAGTCGATGCGTGCCTGCATCTGCTGGAGAAGCCGAAGGCCACCGTCGAAGATCTGATGCAGTTTATCCCGGCCCCTGACTACCCGACGGAAGCGGAGATAATCAGCTCGGCGGAAGAGCTGCATAAAATCTACAGCACCGGTCACGGCAGTGTGCGTATGCGTGCCGTTTATCAGACTGAAGACGGCAATGTTGTCATTCACGCCTTGCCGCATCAGGTATCCGGCTCGCGGGTGATGGAGCAGATTGCCCAGCAAATGCAGGCCAAGAAACTACCGATGGTCGAGGATTTGCGCGACGAATCAGACCATGAACAGCCGGTCCGCTTTGTGATCGTACCGCGCAGCAACCGTATTGATATCGAATCCCTGATGGGGCATCTTTTTGCCACCACCGACCTTGAACGCACCTATCGCGTAAACCTGAACGTAATCGGTACTAACGGTCGACCTGCCGTGAAAAACCTGCCGACCATGCTAGCTGAATGGCTGCAGTTTCGGATCGAGACGGTTCGCCGTCGCCTGCAATGGCGTTTAGAGAAAGTCGATAAGCGGTTGCATATCCTCGATGGATTGCTGATTGCCTATCTGAATATCGACGAGGTGATAGCCATCATTCGGCAGAACGATGAGCCAAAGCCGGTGCTGATGAAGCGCTTCAAGCTGTCTGATACGCAGGCGGAAGCTATCCTCGAGTTGAAGCTGCGACATCTGGCACGGCTTGAGGAAATGAAAATTCGCGGTGAGCAGGAAGAGCTAGAAAAAGAACGCGCCTGGATCAATCTGGTGCTGGGTTCCGAGCGACGCATGAAAACCCTTGTCAAAAAAGAACTCCAGGAAGACGCAGAAACCTATGGTGATGATCGTCGTTCACCGGTAGTCGCGCGGGATGCCGCACAGGCGATGAATGCGAGCGACCTGATTCCGAATGAACCCGTCACCGTGGTGCTGTCTGAAAAAGGCTGGGTGCGCTCGGCCAAAGGTCATGAAGTAGATCCGCAGAGTCTAAATTACAAATCAGGCGACAGTTTTCAGGATTCGGCGCGTGGTCGCAGTAATCAGTCGGCGATGTTTCTGGACTCCACCGGCCGGGTGTATGCCGTGCCCTCGCATGGGCTGCCATCGGCGCGGAGCCTCGGAGAACCGCTGGCCGGGCGCGTGAAGTCACCGGATGGCGCAACGTTTGTTGCGGTCATGATGGGCAGCGATGATTCTCGCTATTTGATGGCTACTGACAGCGGTTACGGCTTTGTCGCCCGAATGTCTGACATGACTAGCCGCAACAAGGCTGGTAAGGCGGTGCTGACGGTTCCCGCCGACTCAAAAGTGCTGTTGCCGCAGCGGGTCACTGATCCCGCTGAAGAGTTGCTCGTTGCGCTTGGTTCTGACGGCAAATTGCTGGTGTTCCCGATTACTGAGCTTCCCGAGCTTGCCAAAGGCAAGGGCAATAAAATTCTTGCGATTCCCAAAGCCACCTCGGCTAAGACCCAGGTCCGGCTGCAGGCCGTGCGGGTCATCGGCGCCAGGCAGTCGCTGAAGATTATCAGCGGTAAGCGGCATACGGTATTGCGCCATAAAGATGTGACTGAGTACATTGGTGAACGCGGGCGTCGTGGATTGAGCCTGCCGCGAGGTTTTCAGAAGGTTGCAGAACTGATCGTCGAGTAACCGCCGTGACACCGGTTGACACTGAAATTGTGACAAACCATTGCCAGCCATTGAAGCGCGCCGGGCTTATCGCCATATTGGCAGAGGAAAACGGTGGAATCATGGCTGCTATCTTCAGGTACAACTAATGATTGTCATCAATAAAAGACCCGCGGGCCGGATAACCGGTCTGTCAGTCAAACCTAACCGGAGTTAAATAATGGGTTTTGATATGAACTACATGTTGCTGGTAATGATGCCGGGCATGGTGTTGTCTGGTCTGGCTTCCTGGATGGTCAAGACTACCTTTAAAAAATATGAAACCGTGGGCACGGCGAATAACATGACCGGCGCCGAGGCCGCCAGAATCATGCTGGAGCGCGCCGGCGTCACCGACTGTAAAATCGAGCCGATTGGCGGTCGACTGAGTGATCACTATGACCCCAGAGATAAAACCCTGCGTCTGTCAGAGCCGGTCTACAATGCGCGGTCGATTTCTGCCATCGGGGTAGCCTGCCACGAGGCCGGGCACGCATTGCAGCACGCCACCGGCTATAAGTTTTTGCAGATGCGGTCGCAGTTGGTACCCATCACTAATATCTCCAGTAAAATGTCGATGCCGGTGTTGATGGTCGGCATGCTGATGATGTCGATGGCACCTGCACTCGGTATGCCGGTGATTATTCTCGGTTGTGCATTATTCGGGGCGGCGGTGCTGTTCTCGGTGGTCACGCTGCCAGTTGAGTGGGATGCCAGCGCGCGCGCCAAAACAGCCATGGTCAATGCCGGTATTGTCTCCGAACAAGAGATGCGCGGTGCCGGACGCGTGCTGAATGCCGCGTTCCTGACCTACCTCGCTTCAGCCATAGCCTCTATCCTTACACTGCTCTACTACCTGCATCGCGCCGGATTGCTGGGTCGTCGCTAGTCGACATCGCAATTGACGGGCTGGCTGATTATAGCCAGCCTGTTTCAGGAGGTTGCGGCTTTTATGCAGTAAACTCATCGGATAATAGCGACAACACAGTCGGTACCGCTATAATCCCGACCTCATACAAAGGTGAACCCCGATGGCTACGTTCAGTACAAACGAATTCAAAAGCGGACTTAAAATTATGCTCGACGGTGATCCATACACCATCGTCGAAAACGAATTTGTAAAGCCGGGTAAGGGGCAGGCATTCAGTCGCGTTAAAGTGCGCAATCTGAAAACCGGTCGCACCGTTGAAAAGACGTTCAAATCCGGTGAGTCGGTTGAAGCGGCGGACGTGATGGACACTGATCTGCAGTATTTGTACGCCGATGGCGAATTCTGGTACTTCATGGACCCTGTCAGCTTCGAGCAGATAGGCGCAAGTGAAGCCGCCGTTGGCGACGCAAAAAACTGGCTGAAAGAACAAAACACCTGTGAGGTAACTCTGTGGGATGGCGTGCCACTGACCGTCACTCCAGCCAACTTTGTTGAACTGACGATTACCCAGACTGATCCCGGAGTCCGAGGCGACACCGCGCAGGGCGGCACCAAGCCCGCGACCATGGAGACCGGGGCGGTGGTTAAAGTGCCGTTGTTCATCGAAGAGGGTGAAGTTATCAAAATCGACACGCGCTCCGGTGACTATGTCGGTCGGGTCAAAGACTGACCACGGCACACCGGGCAAGCGTGACTCACACACAATGGTCTCCCTCTGCGACGCGCCACACGCTCGAGCAGCGGGCCGTTATTCTGCACGCGGTTCGTGAATGGTTCCGGTCCGCTGAAATACTGGAAGTAGAAACGCCGCAGTTGATGCAGGCGGCAATCACTGATCCCCACATAGACAGCTTTGCCACTGCCGCGTCGCCGCGACGATACCTTCGCACCTCCGCCGAGTTTCACCTTAAGCGCATGCTGTCCGCCGGTTATGGCGATGTCTACGAAATGGGCAAAGTGTTCCGGATCGATGAAAGCGGACGTTATCACAATCCCGAATTCACCATGCTCGAGTGGTATCGCTGTGGCATTGATCATCTGACGCTGATTGACGAAGTCCACGATCTGCTGCGCAGCTTGCATGGCGACACCTGCCCGTCGCTGGACAAGGTCAGTTACCGGGAGCTATGGCTGCGGGTAAGTGGTATTGATCTGGCGCACGCCGATGCGGCGGACGTAGCCGCGTTTTTAGAGAGTCAGGGCTGTGAGGTCCCGCCATCTGCCGCTGGTAATATCGATACCGTACTCGACCTCGGAATGGCTACGGTAATCGCTGCCAGCTTGCCGAAAGACGGCTACACCTGCATTTATAATTATCCGGCCTCGCAAGCCTCGCTGGCGCGTATCGATACTGACGACCGGCAATGGCCGGTCGCGCACCGCTTTGAATTTTATTTCGGGTCAGTTGAGCTGGCCAACGGATACCATGAGCTCAACAATGCGCAGGAGCAGCGTTCGCGTTTTGAGGCTGACAATGCCGAGCGTGTGCGGTCCGGTCGTGAGGCAATGCCGCTGGACATGCGCTTCGTTGACTCCGTCGATCACCTGCCCGACTGCGCCGGGGTGGCGATCGGCATGGATCGCTTGTTGATGATACTGCTGCCGCACATATCATCTTTGCAGCAGGTGCTGAGTTTTGACTGGAATCAAGCCTGATGATCGCTATCAGCGGCAAGGCAGCTATCTGCCAACCACCCTCCGACACCTGAACCCGACCCGCTATGTTGCTCTATCGAGATTGTGATCACACCGCACTCCATGGCCTGCTGCAGAACCTGGGTCTGCAGGTGAATGCGGTGGCTCCGGGGGAAGTGATACCCGGCAGTTTCTGGGGGGATGAAGAAGCCGGCCTTATTGGTTCAACGTTGTATGTGCGTGAAGACACACCTGTGCATTCGGTATTGCATGAGTCCTGTCACTACGCCTGCATGGATGAGCAAAGGCGTGCCGTGCTGCACACCAATGCCGGCGGTGACAGCGCCGAAGAAAACGCTGTGTGCTACCTGCAGATCCTGCTGTCCGATTGCCTGCCTGACATGGGGCGTGCCGGAATGTTCGCGGACATGGATGCCTGGGGTTATTCGTTCAGGCTTGGCAGTTCGAAACGTTGGTTTGAAGAGGACGCCGACGATGCCAGGCAGTGGTTAAAGCAAAACCAGCTACTTGCAATGGCCGATCAACTCGCCCATGCGAATGGCTGAGCCTTCGGTCAGTTGTGGTTGAAAGCGTGTGCCGTTTTCCATTAGCAGAATCACCGTCGAGCCCATATTAAAGCGCCCCATCTCGGCACCTTTTGCCAGCTCGACGGGGGCATCAGCGTTGGAATAATCGCGATAGTCGATCGCTTTTTTAGTGGGGGGGGTCACCAGCCCGGCCCAGACGGTTTCTATGGCCGCAACGTTTATCGCGCCCACCAGAACCATCGCCAGCTTACCGTGATCGGTATCGAACAGGGCAACGACGCGTTCATTGCGTGCGAACAGGCGTGGCACAACGCGTACGGTATGAGGAGCGACACTGAACAAGCGTCCCGGGATGTAGTGCATAGAGCTAAGTCTGCCGCTTACCGGCATATGAATGCGATGGTAGTCCCGTGGCGATAAATACAGCGTAGCGAACTGCCCATCGATAAACGGCTGGCCATCCGAGGGTCGTCCGCCAAGTAAGTCGTGCAGCGAATACTGTCTGTTTTTAGCCTGGAAAACCTGATCAGCGCTTATCTTGCCGAGTTGCGATACACAGCCATCAACCGGGCAGGCAATGCCATTGGTGGTGTCGTCAATCGGTCTTGCATCGGGTTGTAAATCGCGGGTGAAAAAATCGTTGAAGCTGCGATACTGCTCTGGTGTCGTGCGCACGGCTTCCTGCAGCTCGACGTTGAACAGTCTGGAAAAGTAGCGGATCGCGGCAGGGACAAAGCGTCCTTCCATACGGGTTAGTCGCAACACCACACGCGATACCAGATGGTGTGGCAGGACATACAATGGCCACGATTTTAATCGGTCCGTAAAAGCGTTCAATACGATACTATCTCGCTATTGTGTCGGAGGCATTGCGCCCGAGAGGCAATTGTACCGCGTAACCGGACAGCGTACCTATGCTTATTGCGCTGTCGGCGCATAGGCAACACAGCCGCTATAGAGCCCGTTGGATCAGTAACACCAGAGGTTGCAATGAAAGAAAATACCCATCGACTGTTTCAGCTTGAAAACACTACGGTGGCCGGGCTTATCGATGCGGGTCAGGAGTATCTGGCAGCCAGTGATCTGGTCTACGGCCACGGTACCGATAATCCCTTCGATGAAAGCGCCTGGCTGGCGCTGGAGGCCTGCAATATCTCTCCGGCTGAACCGCTCGATGACTACAACATCCCGGTGACTGACGCGCAATTGCATCGTGCCCGTGACTGGTTCCGGCAGCGGGTAGAGCAACGCAAGCCTGTGGCCTATCTGACCGGCCGCAGCTGGTTTGCCGGACTTGAGTTTGTCACCGATGAGCGTGCATTGATCCCCCGCAGCCCGGTGGCCGAACTGATTGCCGCTGAATTCAATCCCTGGTTGCCCGAGCCACCGGCTGTCGCCGTTGATTTATGTACCGGCGGCGGCTGCATTGCCATTGCCATTGCAACGGTGTTTCCCGGCTGTCAGGTGCACGCCGCCGATTTGTCCGCTGAAGCCCTGCAACTGGCGGCCGTTAATCGTGATAAACATGGCTTGCAGCAGCGCCTGCAATTGTTCCAGGGCGATCTCTTCGAGGCATTGCCAAACGGGCAGCGCTATGATCTGATTGTGTCTAACCCGCCCTATGTCGATGCCCGGGACATGCAGTCACTGGCTGAGGAATTCGGTCATGAGCCGGAGTTGGGTCTTGCGGCCGGCCATGACGGACTGGATATTGTCGCGCAATTACTCAACAACGCGCATCGCTACCTGACGCCGACCGGTGTGATGATTGTCGAGGTGGGGAATTCTGAAGAGGCAGTGCAGCACCGCTTTGCTGAACTCGATCTATTGTGGTTCGATTTTGAAAACGGCGGGGCCGGTGTATTTTTGATAGGCGCGCAATCACTGCCCGGTGCGGAACACGCCAATTGAACGGTCCGCCTGTGAGCAGGCGGTCTGTGTTTTGGTACCCGTAAAGAATGCCAACAACTTAACAGCTGCTGATTTTGCCTGACACTGCCAGCAGTCGATGCTACAAAACATTCGGTCCCGGACGGGCTTCCAGCCATCCTTAATTTGTAACAAGGTAACACTTGCCATGCAATCTCTAGATGCACTGCGTGATTCTATTCGTTCGCGATATCGGCAAACCGAGCCGGAGATCGTAAGCGAGTTGCTGTCGATGGAGGTATTGAGCGAGCGAGAGCGCTCGATGCTGGAAGAAGTGGCGGCGGACACAGTGGCCCGGTTACGCGCCAATACCAACCCGAGTCTGATGGAGAGCTTTCTCTCCGAGTACGGGTTGTCTACTCGCGAAGGGGTGGGCCTGATGTGTCTCGCCGAGGCATTGTTGCGGGTACCTGATGCGGCCACGGTTGATGAGCTCATCGCGGACAAAATAGAACCGTCAAACTGGGGCATCCATCTGGGTAAGTCCAGTTCATCGCTGGTCAATGCCTCGACCTGGGCCTTGTTGCTTACCGGGCGTATCCTTGACGACACCCTGGATGATAGCGGCGAAGTTACCCCGGTGGTGGCACTGCGGCAGCTGATCAAAAGGCTGGGAGAGCCGGTGGTTAGAAAGTCAGTCAGCCAGGCCATGAAAATGCTCGGTAAGCAATTTGTACTGGGCCAGACAATTGAAGAGGCGCTGCAGGTTGCAGTCGATCTAGAACAACAGGGTTATACCTATTCCTATGACATGCTGGGCGAGGCGGCTCGCACCCATGCAGATGCCGAGCGCTACTTCAAAGCCTACGCCGACGCTATAGCATTGATCGCAAAAGTAGCGGGCACAGGTATCACCGAGCGGCCCGGTATCTCAGTGAAATTGTCGGCCTTGCACCCGCGTTATGAGCACACGCATAAAGCGAAGGTGATGGACGCGCTGCTCCCCCGAATTGCCGCGCTGGTTGATATGGCGGCTGACGCTGATATCGGCCTGAACATCGATGCAGAAGAGTCCGATCGACTTGACCTGTCACTGGATGTGATTGATGCGCTGCTGCAAAAAGACAACATTCGTCACTGGGATGGCTTTGGTGTGGTGGTGCAGGCTTACGGCCGCCGTGCGTTGCCGGTCATCGACTGGCTGCTGGCTGCATGCCGGCAGCGCAATCAGAAAATTATGGTGCGCCTTGTTAAGGGCGCCTACTGGGATGCCGAAATCAAGCAGGCGCAGGAACTGGGTCTGGCAAACTTCCCGGTCTTTACCCGCAAGGCGACTACCGACCTCAGCTACCTTGTGTGTGCGCAGCGCCTGTTGAGCAACCGTGATGTCGTTTACCCGCAATTTGCCACCCACAATGCACATACCGTCTGTGCTATTCGCTACATGGCGGGTAGCGACACTGAAAGCTATGAGTTCCAGCGGCTGCACGGTATGGGTGAGGCCTTGCACGATGATATCCTCACGCGCCACGGTACCCGCTGCAGAATCTATGCGCCGGTCGGCGCTCATGTTGATTTGCTTGCCTATCTGGTCAGGCGCTTGTTGGAGAACGGTGCAAACAGTTCTTTTGTTAATCAGATAGTCAATGAAGAGCTCAGTCCGCAGGTGGTCGCCCGTTGCCCCATCGGCGAGGTGATCGCGTTCGACTCTATAGAACACCCGGCGATCAGCAAACCGGCCGCGCTGTTTTACCCGCAACGTGAAAACTCAAAGGGGTATCGGATTAATGATCCGGCCTCTATACAGCCACTGCTGGATGGCCGTGCCTCCTGCGAGACAAGCGGCTATCAGGCGCGCCCGATGATGGCGGTTGACAGTAGCGGGACTGAAGCGATCACTGTTGTTAATCCGGCCAATCCGGATCACATCGTGGGAACCGTTATAGAGGCATCAATTGATGATGTTGAGCATGCCGTAACCGCAGCACGTAGTGCGTTTGCACCATGGCAATCCAGTACTGCGCAGGATCGTTCAGAGAGTCTGCTGGTGGCAGCGGCCCTGTATGAAGAAAATATTGCCGCGTTTTCCACACTGCTTGCCTGTGAGGCTGGCAAACATCTGGCCGATGCCATCAGTGAAGTGCGAGAGGCGGTGGATTTTTTACGGTATTACGCTCAACAGTCATTGCAAGTCGATGATGCGCGGCCCGGGCGCGGCGTTATTGTCTGTATCAGTCCGTGGAATTTTCCACTGGCGATTTTTACCGGGCAGATTGCCGCGGCGCTGGCGGCGGGAAATACCGTGCTGGCCAAGCCGGCGCGCCAGACACCGCTGGTGGCAGCGCATGCGGTCGCGCTGTTGCACCAGGCTGCCATTCCCGCCCATGTGCTGCAGTTATTGCCGGGGGACGGACCACTGATTGGTAACGCGCTGGTCGGTCATGGCGCTATCGACGGGGTTTGCTTTACCGGGTCTACCCAGGTTGCCAGACTCATTGAACGGCAACTGGCCGGTCGCAACGCGACTGATCTGATGGCCAGTCCCGATCCCATGCTGATCGCTGAAACCGGTGGTCTTAATGCAATGATCGCAGATACCACCGCACTGACTGAACAGGTGGTGAGAGACATTTTAATATCATCGTTTCAAAGTGCCGGTCAGCGTTGTTCGGCGCTGCGTATGCTCTATATACAGGAAGAGGCAGAAGAGCGCCTGGTAACTATGCTATGTGGCGCTCTGCAAACACTGACAATCGGGGATCCCTGGTCACTATCGACCGACATAGGTCCGGTGATCGACGAACAAGCCTGCCGTAAAATTACCGACTACATCAACACCTGCAAAGAGGCCGGCCAATTGGTGGCGCAACACGCAGCGCCGCAGCAAGGGCATTTTGTCGGACCGGCAATTATTCGGGTTTCCGGCATTGAACAGATGCAAGAGGAAATATTCGGGCCGGTTTTGCATATTGCCACCTATCGCGCCGAGCAACTGGACGAGGTAATAGCCGCGATAAATACCAAAGGCTATGGTTTGACATTCGGTCTGCATACACGCATCGATGATCGCGTCCAGTACATTGTTGATCGCGTAAAGGCAGGCAATATATACGTCAACCGTAATCAGATCGGTGCGGTGGTCGGCTCGCAGCCGTTTGGTGGCGAAGGATTGTCCGGGACCGGTCCCAAGGCCGGTGGCCCGCATTATCTGAACCGCTTCTATGCACCCGTACAGTCGGCGGTTCAGGCTGTCGGTGACAGCTCCGGTGCGGCGATAGAATTATCGGCACTACAGAGCGCGCTCAATGCGGTAGAACCTTTACCCGGTCCGTTGCAACCGGAGCACGAGGCGCCATTGCAGGCGTTGCAAAAATTCTCTGCCGAATCTGCTGTCAGCCTGAATAGTATAGAAATAGAATGGCTATTGCCTGGCCCCACGGGTGAAAGCAACCGTTTGACGTTGTACCCGAGGGGGCGAGTGGTGGTGTATGGCCTCAACCCGGATTACTATCTGCAGCAATGTGCCGACGCTTTTATCGCCGGTTGCGCGGTGCTGCTAGTGGTGCCGGATAATGATACGAACGACGCACTGCTGGATGCCACCAGCCATGGTGCGCTACCGTTCAGTTATATTAAAGGCCGTCTTGATCCAGCATTACTGACCGATCTGGAAAACCTGGCGGCAGTAGCCGTGTCGGCTGATGCCGGGACTGTGTTGTCGTGCAAGCACCATCTGTCACAGCGTGCTGGTGCTATTGTACCGCTGGTCAGTGAGTGCGGTGACCCGGCACGGTATGTTGTTGAACGTCATGTTTGCATTGATACCACTGCCGCTGGTGGCAATGCGACGTTGCTCGCAGCGTCCGAATAACAACTGACCCGCTACGTTTCGCCTGCACTGCTAAGGATTTCCACCCATGAGTAACCACGCAACACTACTGTTGGTCGACGTACAGCAGGGTATAGATCAAATCGCCAACGGTAGAAATAACCCTGCGGCGGAAGACAATATAGCAGCGTTGCTATCGGCATGGCGGGCTAATAACCGGCACGTTGTGCACGTGCGCCACAGTTCACAAGAGTCAGGTTCACCACTCAGGCCCGACACTCCGGGTTTTGCGTACAAAAAATGTGCTGTGCCAGTGGCAGGTGAAATGCAGGTTACCAAATCGGTGAACAGCGCATTTATCGGTACTGATCTGCAGCAATACCTTAATGACCAATCCGTGAGTTCGCTGGTGATCGTCGGGTTGACCACTGACCACTGCGTCAGCACCACTGTGCGGATGGCTGCGAATCTTGGCTTTGAAGTCACGCTGGTAGCTGATGCGACCGCCACGTTTCCGCGTCAGGGACCGGATGGCAAGCATCATTCTGCAGAGACTATGCACAGTATTAATCTGGCCAGTCTCAATGGTGAGTTTTGCCGTGTGCTGACTACTGCTGATGTGCTGTCAGGCGTGACTGGTTTGTGACTGGTTTGTGACTGGCCGGTGCCCCTCGCCCCACCGAACAAAACCGTCGTCTGCATTGGTTGATCAATAGCGCCAACAGCATAGTTCAGCCGGGCTTGTGTGAGAACTGACAGTACAGCGGCAATGTGTTTGGTGTGCAGTCCGGGGTCACCGCAGCTTTTACTTGTTACACTACCCTGAAAACACGGTCACCATTAAAACAACGGAGAGCAACCATGGTTACTGGGGGGTGTTTGTGTGGAAAAAATACTTATCAATTGACCGGTAAACCAGTCGATTGCAGCTATTGTCACTGTACCGTTTGCCGCCGGCTTACCGGCTCGGCGTTTGGCGCTTATGGCAGCGTGTCCAGCAAGGATTTTACCTGGCAGACCGGATCAGAGTATTTGTCATGCTACCGCCCGACAGAGTTGACGCGGCGTTATTTCTGTCAGCAGTGTGGTTGTTTTCTACTGACAGAGCACAGCGATGAGCCGGGGCAGGTGTTTGTCTCTCTGGGGTCGTTGGCCGACGCCACTGATGTTGTGATTGAGTACCATCAATATGTCGCGAGCAAGGCTGAGTGGTATCGCATCGATTCTGCTTTGACCGGGTACCCGCAAGGATATACCGAGTGATCGTTCAATGGTGACGGACTAACATCGGTGGTCTTTGATGGGTTGCGTCATCTGATGTACCAGCTTAAGCGGCAGGCGTTGACCGTTTATTGCGTGGCGCGTCATCGTTGTACGCCATGGCTGGTTCGTCTATTAGCACTGATGATCGCCGCCTATGCGTTTAGCCCGATTGATTTAATCCCCGATTTCATTCCGCTGCTCGGCATGCTTGACGATCTGATCATTGTACCGTTGGGGTTGGCACTGGTGATACGGCTGACGCCGGTACGAGTCCTCTGTGAGTCACGTGACAAAGCCCGGGCGATTGCTGAAAAACCGGTAAGCTATTCGGCTGCGGCGGCAGTGCTTGTCGTCTGGGTGCTTGTTGCAATTGTCGCTGTGCGCTGGGTGTCTGCCTTGATCTAGACAGATTTACCGTCAAGCGAATCACTGATGGTCGTGTGGACTATTTTTGTCGTACCTGTCAATGGCGGCGCAGGGGCTAATCTGCCAAACACCCGCGTGCCCCACCGATTGTCTGACAGGTTGGTCGCGATTGGTCAATTCGTTGCGTGTTGGGCCCGGCGAGCGTGGCGCTGGCGACTATGCAGGTGGAGCCTGCTTTACGCATCAACCCCCGCAGGGATTTTTTTCACGCACGTTACCAGCTGTTGTGCGCAAGCCGGCGATTGCGTTTATAGTTTCTGCAGACAGCATACGCAGGCCATTGTCGGGTAAACTGCAGTGCAAGCCGATTGCACACTTTCAGGAAAACCACACCATGTTAATTAAGGTAGATGACCTGCGTGGGCCCGAGATTATTGCCTTGCTGCGAGAGCATCTCGATGACATGGCGCACCAGTCACCACCGGAGAGCGTTCATGCCTTAGACCTCAACGCGCTACGTCAGCCGGACATAACCTTCTGGAGCGCCTGGCGCGATGAAGTGCTGCTTGGTTGTGCTGCGCTGAAAGAGCTCGACCATCAACACGCCGAGATTAAATCCATGCGTACCAGTCATGCTGCCAGAAGAACCGGAGTCGGTGCAAAACTATTGCAGCATGTGCTCGACCAGGCACGTGCGCGTGGGTACCTGCGTTTGAGTCTGGAAACCGGTTCCATGGCGGCGTTTAAACCAGCTAGAGCATTGTACCGCCGTGCAGGGTTTACTGAGTGTGAACCTTTCGGCAGCTACCAGCCTGATCCGCACAGTGTCTTTATGACGACGCAATTGTTGAGTTAGCTCTGGATAGCCTTGTTGTAACGCTGACATTGCTGTGGTCTTTCGACCTGTAGTTCTGCTGCAGCTCTGAACCAACAACACTATTTTCAAGCTTCAATTGCTGTGATACTGTCAGCGAGTGCCCAGAGGTTGGCGCTGACAAACAGGAGGAAAAGCAAATGGCTGCGACCGCGGAGAATATGGCGAACGCGCAGGTGGAACAATGGTTATCCACCTTCGGGCAAGCCTTGAGTGAAGGCAATATCGACAACGCAGTATCGCACTTTGATGACGAGTGCTACTGGCGTGATTTTTTAACCTTTACCTGGAACCTTGACACATCCGAGAGCCCCGATGCTATTCGTGCCATGCTGACCGGTACGCTAGCGGGCACAAAACCGACAAACTGGATGCTGGAAGGCGACGCCTCCTCTGCGGACGGTGTCACTGAGGGTTGGCTGACGTTTGAAACAGCAACCGCTCGTGGTCGCGGACACGTCCGGCTCAAAGGCGATAAATGCTGGACCTTGCTCACCACCATGCTGGAGTTGAAAGGGCATGAAGAACACAACGATAAAAACGGCAGTCGCGAATTAGGCGTCGAGCATGGTGCGAATCCCGGTCGAAAAAACTGGCTGGAGCGCAAGCAGCAGGAAGAAGCCGAACTCGGCTACGATCGACAGCCCTATTGCCTGGTGATTGGTGGTGGGCAGGGTGGCATTGGTCTTGGTGCACGGTTAAAACGGCAGGGTGTGCCGACAATCATTCTCGAAAAAAACGAACGCCCGGGTGATTCATGGCGCAAACGGTATCGATCGTTATGTCTGCACGATCCAGTCTGGTATGACCATCTGCCGTATTTACCGTTCCCGGATCACTGGCCAGTGTTTTCTCCCAAAGATAAGATTGGCGACTGGCTGGAGATGTATACCAAAGTCATGGAACTCAACTACTGGACAAAATCCGAGGCACTGAGCGCTAGCTACAATGAAAGCAAGCAGGAGTGGGAAGTTAAGGTTGACCGTGACGGGCAGCAGGTGACGTTGCGTCCAAAGCAGCTGATACTCGCTACTGGTATGTCCGGTGTAGCCAATATGCCGGATATTCCCGGCGCTGATTCATTCAAAGGCACGCTGGTGCATTCCAGTCAGCATGCCGGAGCCGAGGCCTGGAGCGGCAAAAAATGCGTTGTGATCGGCTCCAACAACTCTGCCCATGATATCTGCGCTGATCTCTGGGAAAACGGTGCCGATGTGACGATGCTGCAGCGCTCATCTACCCACATTGCCAAGTCCGATACCTTAATGGAGCTGGCACTGGGTGGGTTGTACTCACGTGAAGCGGTCGCGGCTGGCGTCACTACGGATACTGCAGATCTGATCTTCGCCTCACTGCCCTATAAAATTCTGCATACCCTGCAGAAGCCGGTTTACGATGAAATGGCCAAACGTGATGCCGACATGTATCAGGGGCTTGAGAAAGCCGGCTTCATGCTCGACTTTGGCGAAGACGGCTCGGGTCTGTTTGTAAAATACCTGCGCCGAGGCTCAGGCTATTACATTGATGTTGGTGCATCGCAGCTTATTATCGATGGCAAGATAAAGCTGAAGAGCGGGGTTAATGTCAGCCGCATCACCGAAACGTCGGTGGTTCTCGATGATGGCTCAGAGCTGCCAGCTGACCTGATCGTATGCGCGACCGGCTACAGTTCAATGAATAGCTGGGCCGCCCGTATTATCTCGCAGGAGGTAGCAGACAAGGTCGGTAAGTGCTGGGGACTGGGATCGGATACGAAAAAAGATCCGGGCCCGTGGGAAGGAGAACTGCGCAATATGTGGAAGCCGACTCAGCAGCAGGCGCTGTGGTTTCACGGTGGCAATCTGCATCAATCGCGGCATTACTCGCTCTACCTGGCATTGCAGATTAAAGCGCGTATGGAGGGTATTGATACCCCGGTCTATAACCTTAAAGACGTGCACCACGTCGCCTGATATCAGCGATGCCGGTGCTGACTGCGTTGCAGTCAGCACCGGGCACGGGTGACTCTAGACCCGGCTGGCTTTTTACCCGGTTTGCAGCAGCAGGGATCAGTCTTCGAGTTCGGCTATTTGGGGCGCCACTTCGTTGCAGGTAAGTGTCGTGGAATCCAGCGCGAAACTGTGGCCGTTTACCTGTCTGGCCTGATCACTCAGCAGATACAGATAGGCCGGAACCTTGGTAGCGGGGTCGGGAAGCGCTGAGGGATCCTCGCCGGGGAATGCAGAGCTTCGCAATGAGCTTCGCATTTTACCGGGATCAATCGCGTTGCAAGTGACGGGGAAAGTATTGTCGGCGGATCTGTCCGCATCGAGCTCATCAGCCAGTGTCTGACACATGCCTGCTATGGCGGCCTTGCTAACAGCGTATGAACCCCAATAGGCTTTGCACTTATTATCAACGGTAAATACGACGCTAGCGTTTTTTGACTGTTGCATCAACGGCAATACCGATTGCGTAAGCAGCATTGCGCCATGCAGATTGACGGTAAAAGTAGATAGCCAAAGTTTTGCATCGATGCTGCCCATCGGTGCGATTTGCCCCAGGTTGGCCGCGCAATGAATCAGCCCGTGCAGTTGGCCGAAGACATCGTTGAGTGTATCTGCTAATTGTGCATAGTCGTCAACCGTGGCACCCGCCAGATCAAGCGGGTAGAGTCCGGGTTGCGTGCCGGTATTGGCTTCTATTTCATCGTGCAGAGTATTCAGGCCGCGTTCGTTTTTATCGAGAAGGATCAGATCTGCGCCCAGCTCGGATGCAGCACGTGCAATGCTGCTTCCCAGCCCGCCTGCGGCACCGGTGATGAGCACGGCCTTGCCGGCCAGCTCGTTAGTCGCCGGTTGGTAATTCTGGATCAAGCCCGGTGTCAGCATTGTAGTCCCTATGCGTGTGATTTTATTGTGCCGAAACGTTCCAGCGCGTCTTTGCGACTCTGAGCGAGATCGACGATCGGCTTCGGGTAGGTTTTACCCAGCACAATACCGGCGTTAGCCAGTTCAGTGTCACTTGCTGTCCATGGCGCGTGAATCGTTTTTTTTCCTAGTTTAGCTATTTCCGGTACCCATTGTCTGATGTAGTCACCGTCGGGATCGAAGCGTTCGCCCTGGCGCACCGGGTTAAACACCCGGAAGTACGGCGCAGCATCGGCTCCGCTGCCAGCCACCCACTGCCACCCCATGGTGTTACTGGCAAGGTCGGCATCGAGAAGAGTGTCCCAAAACCAGCGTGCGCCTTCAAGCCAGTGAATGCCCATGTTTTTTATCAGTAATGAACCGACCACCATCCTCACTCGATTATGCATCCAGCCGGTTTGCCACAATTGCCTCATTCCGGCGTCGACTAACGGTATGCCGGTATTGCCCTGTTGCCACCGCTGCAGGGCTTTTTTGTTTTTTTTCCATGGGAATTTTTTAAAGCGCACATCCAGTGGATTTTCCGTGGTGTGCGGAAAATGATAGAGCAAGTGGCAGGCAAAATCGCGCCAGCCAATTTCCTTTCGGTAGGTCTCGGTGTTGTCATCGTCTTTCAGTTCGCCGCTTACAACCCGATCTGCGATGGCCGCGGTGATCTGCCGGGGACTGATCTCACCAAAGGCCAGATGTGGAGACAGGCGTGATGTGCCCTCCACAGCTGGGAGGTCCCGTCCCTCGCTATAGTGACTGATCGCACCGTCGAGAAGTTGCTGTAATCGAATAGCTGCACCGGCTTCTCCGGGTTGCCAGGTATCCGCAAACTGATCAGCCCAGGGCAGGGTCGGCAGCAGGCCAAGTGACTCTATGTTGACACCGCTACAGCCTTTCCCTCGATAGCAGAGGATTTTCTCAGGGCCGTCTGTGGCGGTATCCGTGTCGGCACCTGCGACGGCGAGTGTTGCATGCTTGAGTGAAGCCCGCCAATAGGCGGTAAAGACTTTATAGGGATGCTTGCCTTCACGCTGTACCTGCCAGGGTTCGTGACAGTAGTTACCTGGAAAAGACGTGACGGTGTGGCCAATATCGATCAGGTGTTTTTTAATCGCACTGTCCAATGCTATTGCGGAGGGTTCGTAGCGACGGTTCCAGACGACAGTGTCGGCACCGGTGGCTTCAACCAGCTTGTACATTGACTCGTCCGGGCTGCCACTGATGAGGTGGAGTTTGTTGCCGCAGTTGCTCAGTTGGCTGTCCAGAGCCAGCAGCGAGTGGTGTAACCACCAGCGTGATGCACCACCGGGCTTATTGTCGTCGGTTGCCTGTGTGTCGTTGATGTAGACGCAAAGAACTGGTCGCTTCTGTTGCGTGGCCCAGTGGAGCGCGGGGTTATCGGTCAGGCGCAGGTCGCGTCTGAACCACACAATGATCGTTTTTTTTGTAGTCACGGGTACGGCGTCGATTTAAATGAAATGTTGGAAGAGTCTAACCATTGTCAGTTGCTGTGTCATTTCGTTGAGGCTTGACGTTGGAAAAACATAATGATTACCGGCCGTGGTTTTGTTTGCGCCGGATTAAAAAAATGGCCGGTGCTTCTGAAAAAACAGCGTTGTTCGCTGATCGAAAATACTCGACTGGATCATGAATCTGCCCGCTTGTGTGAACTGCGATTGCTGCGATGCGCACTTTTGTTAATTGGCCTTACATCTAGCGAGGATAAGTCATCCTAGCGGTACATCGATTGCAACTTGCCGCGATGACAATAGGTGTGAACCCACCATACAACACTGAATTTTGAAATGTATGCAGGAGAGGCTATGAAAAAATTTATTGCAGCGGCGATTATTGCTGTGCCGATGTTTGCTCTAAGCGCAACCTACGCCGATGCCCCTGTGCACGGAAAAATGGAAGCGTTTGTCGTCGAACTGAATGACAACAAAGAATCACTGGTGGCGGCCAAAGACGTAGAGCCAAACGAGGTGCTGGAGTATCGGCTTACTTACGTAAATAAAGGCGAATCAAGCATCGCAGGGCTAACCGTGGTGGGTCCGGTGCCTAAAGGCACTATCTACCTGGGTAACACAGCATCTGCCAATGGTGCAGCGTCTCTGAGAGTAAGTATCGATGGTGGCCAGACGTTTGAGTCAGAGCCGGTGATACGTGATGTTGTGAAAAGTAACGGTGAACTGATCGAGCGGATTGTTCCGCCGGAAGAATACACCCATCTACAGTGGACCGCGGAGGATGCCATCAAAGCCAGTGGTGGAAAGCAATTCTACAAATATCGGGTACGTGTTAAGTAGCTCGCTTTGATTCTATAAAAATAATGGTTCGGGCAGTGTGTGGTGAAGCGGATGCGCCATGGCTGTGTGAGGTAACGGGTTGAGTTCGAGACGATCACAAACTAAGGTTGAATATCCATGAAATCTAGAATTCCACGGCGATCGTGGTATACGCTGCCGCTGGCAGTCACATTGGCTGCCGCAAGTATTGCGACCAGCGCTTACGCTATTACCGGTGCGGGTCAGGTAATTAAAAACCTGGCGACCGTCACCTACGAGGATGCAGCGGGTAACGTTTTCTCGGCGCAATCAAATGAGGCGATTGTTACTGTTGCCCAGGTATACTCTGCGACAATAGGATCTGACTCAACAAAGACAGCGTCGCCGGGTCAGCCAGTGTATCTGGCTTATGTGCTTGAGAACACCGGTAACGGCTCTGATACTTACACATTGACAGCGACAAACGATAACACCACCGCTGATGATATCAATGCGGACTCAATCAAAATTTATGATGACACCAACGGCAACGGCCAGGCCGATTCCGGTGAGTCCGAGATTACCTCGCTGGCGATGGCGGCGGGAGTACCAAAAAGTATCGTACTGGCGGTGCAAGTGCCATCGACAGCACTCGATACCGAAACCCTGGGGATTACTTTACTCGTCGAAGGCGAAGAGGGGACCGGCTCGGTCGTCGCGGGCAGTGTTACGGATATTTCAGCCGGAAAAGGTCTTGATACGCTCGATGGCACCGTTGAGTCGACGATTACAGTGACTGCCGACGCCGTGGTGGGCATTACTAAAAGTTCCACTATGGACTTTGCAGCGTCCGAGGTCACCTACACCATCACGCTGAGTAACAACAGTAATGCTGCTGCCAAGACTGTCACCATTAATGATGCGCTGCCGGTTAACACGACCTACGTTCCGGCCAGTGCAGTGGCGGCTGGCCTGCTGCTGTCGAACGGGGACGTCTTGCCAGTTACCGCAACGCTTGATGAAACCGTCGATGGTGTCGATTACAACAACGATGGTGATGCGGCCGATACCGGTCTGCCGGGTATTACCGCCACCGATCTGGTGCTACCTCCCAGCACTACAATCACACTGACTTTCAAAGTGTCGTTTGACCCGTTAGTCCTTGGTGGTGGTACACCCATCGGTAATACTGCCTGGGTATTTGCCGATGTGAATGACGACGGCACTATAGATACGCCCATTTCATCGAATGCGGTCTGGAACACCATAACAAACACCTACGGTGTGGCCATTGCTGACACGGCAGAAAACACCGGTGGTGATCAGATCAACGATGGACAGGATGATGATGGTCTCAACCAGATTCAGTTAGTCGACGAGGCTGCAGCGGGTGGCACGGTTATCTTCAAGAACGTGATCACCAATACGGGTAACACGACTGACATCCTTGAGCTATCGATCTCCAACTCAACTGGCGCACCGTTTCCCACGGGCACTGTGTTTACCTTCTGGGATGCGACTAACCTGGTTCAGTTAACCGACAGCAATAGCATTCTAGGTGTCGATGCCGGTGCCGTGGCGGCCGGTGCTTCCGAGACTATTACTGTCAGAGCCGTGTTGCCATCGTCATTCAGCGGGGCAGGTGACTATGATGCCTTTGTTACAGTGACCTCTGCAACCAAGCAGGATGAGCTGCAATCGATCACCGAGCGACTGTCGACAATTGTGCAACCAACGGTCGACATCCACAATGCCGCAGGTGGTGTGCTGAACAGCGATGATAACCCATTGGGCAGCCCTGACTACACGGCGGTTAATACGACGGCGGCTAATGTCGGTGACACCATTACACTACCGCTCTATATCGATAACGACAGCGAAAACGCACGCTCCTTCCAGCTTGACGTTGGCGCCAGCTACGATGCGGCAACGACAACTATAGGTGCTCTGCCAGCGGGTTGGACGGTCGAGTTCTTTTTGTCTGATGGTGCAGGCGCGCCGACTGGCAGTGCGGTCACCAGTACTCCGACAATTGCCGCCAATACAGTGGATTATGAAATCTTTGCTTTGGTGACTCTGCCAACGGATCAGACGCAGGCACTCTATGACTATTCGTCTGACAACGACGTTGACGGTACCGTCGAGACGGTAGATGTCAATGGCGATGGTGACGGCGATTATCCCTTATTCTTCGAAGTTCGCTCTGCAAGCACTGGCGCTAATGACGTGACTGTTGAAGCAATTGATGTCAATACCGTTCACGCTGTCACATTGACTCCCTCCGGCAGTTCGCAAGTGGAAAGCGGTGGTGCGTCTACCTACCCGCATACGCTGACCAATAACGGAAATGCAGTGGAAACACTGGCATTGACAGCAACCAACAGTGAGAGTGCGGCGGGCTGGACCAACACGGTAACAATCGACACAGATGGTGACGGCATTGCAGATACAGAAGTCGGTAATCTGGTCGCCGGTAATATTGTTGTGCAGCAGCCGGACGGTACGGATGTCACTATATCGGTATCCATCAACGGTGGTGTACCAAGTCTGGCATTGCCGCCGGGTGCCGTCGTTCCTCTGCACGCTACTGTGTTTGCTCCGTCGACGGCCGGCGATGGCGACATCGATACCCTGACCATTTCGGCGATTGATGCGACCACAGGTGCTTCTGCGACTGCACAGGATCAGTCGCAAATTGTGGCGGGCCAGGTTGATTTAACCAAAACGGTAGCGGTTGATACAAACTGCGATAACATTGCAGATACTCCCTTTGCCGAAACTCAAGCCACGTTGGTTGAGCCGAATCAATGTGTTATCTGGCAGATTGTTGCAGAAAACCAGGGTATTGCAGATGCCTATGAAGTAGTGATTACGGATTCGGTCACTCCCTACAGTACCTATGAAGCAGGTAGCTTGCGCTACTGTGTAACAACTGGCTGTACGCCGGCTGTGGTTACTGATGGTGCAACTGATGATGCAGGTGAGCATGTGGCCGGTAACATCACATTCTATGTTGGAGCGGGCTCAGTACCGGCCACGGGTGCCGGTGGCACTCTGGTGTCCGGTGATCAGGCGACTGCTCGATTTATGGTTAGAGTGGACTAAAACGCAACAATACAACGGCTTCAACTGGCTGGATCACGCCGGGCATTTGCCCGGCGTGTGTTGAAGCGGGACACCAGGACTGTCCCCGTTGCGTTGATGTGCGCTTAGACAATGCAAATTAAACATACCCAATCAGCTGCAGCGCTCCGTGTGATTTCAGTGTGCCTGTTGTGGTGTGTATGCTCTTTTTCAACAGCGACTTCTGCCGCCGGTGAGGGTGAGCCTCACACACTGCCGGGCACCATGATAGAGAATCGTGCCGAGTTGAGCTACATCAACGCCGATACCGGTGAGAGCGTTTCTGTCGTAAGCAATCTGTCTGCGATTGCGGTTGGTCATTATTATAATTTCTCCGTGGATACCGATCAGCATATCGGCGCTGAGTCCGGTGATGTTCTTGGTTTTACTCACCGCATAACAAACACTGGCAACACCGATGACAGCTACCTGCTTGATCTATTGGTGTCCGGTGATGAAGATCTATCCGATTCTGTTGCTGTGTATCATGATACCAATGGCAACGGAATAGTCGACTCCGGAGAGCAAGTCATCACAGCCAGTGTGATGCTGGGCCCCGGTGAGTCGATTGATGTGGTAGTTGTCGGCGTTGTACCGATGACCGCTCGCATTGATTCAGTAATCCGGTTTACTCTCAGTGTCGAGTCCACGGGTTCGGATACTGAGGTGCAATCTGTGGTCGATGAAGTGATTGTCGAAGCAGGAGAGCAACTGGAGCTATTCAAAACTTCCGCCCCGGCTTGTGCGGTGCATTTGTTTGCCGGTGATCAGGTCACTCACTCAGTGTCTTTGCGCAACAGCGGGTCATCATCCGCCGACGGAATTCACCTTCTGGTGGACGGTATCGCCGTTGTCGGCGTGGTTGTTCAGCATCCGGTTGCCGCCGAGATGTCGTTTCAGCATTTTCAGAGTCAGGAGTATACGTCCGGAGCCATGCCGGTTGTGCGTCTGGCCGGTGTCGCAGAAAATTCGTGGATTCATGTGGCTAACTGGCGCGGTGATGTGCCGGTGGTCAGCGCGGGGTTATTCTTTACTCCGCAGCAATTGCCGGTAGATGCCTCCGAACAATTTACGGTAGTGCATACGGTTCGGGAATCCACCAGTAGCACAAGCCTGATCACCTCGGCCGCCAGTGTTGACTTTAACGGTGATGAAATCATCGATGACAAAAGCAACAATACCTGCCAGACGCTTTCTGTGCCCAATGCAGTAACCCAGGCGTCACTGCGATTTCTAGAACCAGCGCAATCATTGCAGCACACCGGTGCAGTACCGCTGTTTGAGCAATCAGAAGATTTTGTAGATGCGATCCACTACAGGATTCAGGGTGTCGGTGGTGATTCCTACCTGCCGTCGCGAGATGGTTTTTATCTCGAGCTAGCACTGCTGGCTTTGCAGGATGCTGCCGTCAGTCTGGATGCTGCGGGTAATCGCTATGCGATTGCAGAGGTCGAGTCGCAAGTGACCGGCGACCACATTCAGGTGGTGATGCTGGAAACCGCGACACCGGGTTTGTTTCGCAGCGTTGCACCTGTGGCACTGTCAATGGCGCAGCATGCCTCCGGTGGTGTATGTCCAAAATTGCCTGATGCGGGTGACATCGTCACCCCCGTCATCGCGGATACCAACGACAACTGCGTACTGGCCACCGGTTACGACGATATGCTGCAGGGCCGATTTCTCGATTCCGGTTCCGGATATGCCATTGCCGATGTCGCGCTGGTAAATCCGCAGGCGACAGTATTTAATTCTCAAACTCTGCTGCCAGTGGCGGGTGCTGTGGTCTCGGTGCGCCTGGCCGCGACTGATGAGATTGCCAGTAACAGTGTGACTGGTGAGAAGTTCCAGATCACCACAGGTGCAGATGGCTTGTACACGCTGCCAAGGCTGTTGAGCGGCGTTGAATATTACCTGCACGTTGATCCTCCGGCCAGTCATTTGTTTCCGTCAGCGGCCACCAATGGTGTGAGCGGCAACTACACGGTGACAGCGCAATCGTATGGTCGTCATGGTAATCCCGTTGATCAACTTGATCGTACCGGCGTATTTCGTATCGAAGAAAATGAGATTTTCCAGCCTGCTGATATACCGCTTGATTCCAACTTGTCTGATGTTCTGTTAAGTGTTGAAAAAACAGCCTTGCAGCAGTCTGTCGAACTAGGTCAGTCGGTGGGCTATCAGGTGACGATAAAAAACCGCGACGACAGTGACTTGAGTTCGGTGCTGTTGGAGGATCGGCCGCCCTATGGCTTTCGCTATGTTAAGGGCTCGGCCCGGATCGATGATGTGTCTGTTGTCGATCCGGTCCGTACAGCCAGCGGACTGCTGCAGTTTGATATCGGTACGCTGACACCGGGTGAGACGCTACGTATAACGTATGTGCTGCGCTCCAGCGCCGCTGCTATTGATGGCGATGGCGTCAACATGGCGGTTGCCAGGGGCGTTACAACAGAAAACGCAATGGCAGTATCGCCGGCAAGCCGCACCAAAGTGGCGTTGCAACGACACGGTGTGCTGTCTGATCGTGCCGCGTTGTTCGGAAAAATCTATGTCGATCAGAACTGTGATGGGATTCAGAACGACAAAGAGTGGCCGGTTGGTGGCGTGAAGTTTTATCTGCACGATGGCACTTATACTATTTCTGATGCCGATGGATTATTCAGTGTGTATGGTCTGGCGCCGGGCAGTCATGTAATAAAGGTGGATACCCATTCTCTGCCGCAGGGTTTGGAACTAAAGCCTTTGGATTCGCATCATGGGGTCGACCCGGAAAGCCGCTTTGTGGACCTGATGCAAGGTGATTTTCATCGGGTGGATTTTGCAGCAACTTGTCCAGCCGATGATCGCGATCGCATATTCGCAGAGATCAAAGCGCGCAACCAGTCTATCAATGGCAATTGGCTACTGAAAGAGGCAGAGAACTTCAGGGCAGGTGAAGAGCTACAGCAACTGGATTCGCAATCGCTGGTGCGCACTGCCGATGGTGATCTGTCCAGTGGTGTACTCGATGGACCCGGAGACGGCCGCGATGAGCGTGATGGATTAGTGTCACGACGGGTGGTCGAAGCGCTTGCCGCTCAGAAGGTCAATGCTGCCGAACAGATCCCCGATCCAACGCAGATTGTCACGGACATTACACAGGCACAGGCAAAGGCAGGTACCTGGTTGTGGCCTCTCAAAGAGCTCAGTATCGATGGCCGCTTTATGGCGGTGGTACGCAATGGCATTGAGCCGACCTTGTACGTGAACGGCATCGGCATACCGGCGACTCAGATTGGTGAGCGTATTGCCAACCGGCGAGAGAAAGCTCAGGTGGTTGCCTGGTACGGAGTGGAGCTGGACTCCGGAGAAAATATTGTCGAGGTCAAAGGCGTTGGCCCGTTTGGCAATGAGCGTGTGCTTGCCACGGGGACATTTAAGCGGCCATCCACCGGGGTTTCTATCAGGCTCAGTCATGAGCAAACGGCTTTGCAGGCGGATGGCGGTAGATCTATCCTGCCGGTGAAAGTCGAGATTCTGGATAAATTCGGTTACCCGGCGCTGGGCGTCTATTTTATTACCCTGGAAAGCAGCGACGGTGGTTTTGTCGAGCAGGATATACAGGACTCTGAGCCGGGTCGTCAGATCAGGGTCAGTGATGGAGTTCGCACGGTAAACTATATCAGCTCGGATCGTACCGGCGAAGTACTGGTGCGTGCCAGTACCGGTGATTTCTCTGATGAAACAACCCTGCATCAGGTGTCTGAGTCGCGTTCATTGATTGCAACCGGATTTGTCGAAGCGGGTGCCAGTTTCTCGTTGACAAACTTCGGGGACTTTGCCCCGTCACAGAATTTAGGGGACCTCGACGGCACCAGTCGTTTCAACAGCCGTGCTGCCCTTTTTGTCAAAGGCCGTGTCAAAGAAAATTACAACCTTACGCTTTCTTATGACTCCGATAAGGACAGCAAAGAAGCGTTACTGCGAGACATCAACCCGTCCGTGCATTATCCGATTCATGGCGATGCATCAGTACGGGGCTATGAAGCACAGAGTCGGAGTAAGCTCTATTTCAAGCTGGAGCGTGATAAGAACAGTCTGATGTGGGGGGATTATCTGACCGATTCCAATGGCGACCACCACGATCTTGCCCGGGCTCGCCGTACCTTCACGGGCCTGAACACCATTTATGACGACGACAACAATCGCCTGCGTCTGTTTGCGGCAGAGCAGGAGAACCGGCGTATCAACGAGTTGGTGCCGGGTAACGGCAGTGCCATGTTATATCGATTGAAGTCATTCCCGATCATCCCTAATAGTGAAGTCGTAGAACTGATAACGCAGTCACGTGATAACCCTGGACTGGTCGTGGCGCAAACACGCCTGAGCCGGTTTGGCGACTACACCATAGATCCTGTCGATGGCTATGTCACATTCTCGTCAGTGATCCCGACACTCGATGATCAGCAGAACCCGGTGTTTGTTCGTATCGGCTATGATCTGGAAGACGGTGGCGACAATTACCTGGTGTCCGGCCTGCGATTTGATCGCACGGTGTCAGAGAACCTTAAATTCGGTGCCAGTTTTACCAACGATCAACATGACGAAGATGGCAATCGACTGATCGGCGCGTATGCGGCCTATGAGGCCGGCCGGAATACCCGGGTGACCGCCAGCGTTGCCACGTCTGATTCCGTGCAGAATGTCAGTGGCACGGCAATGCGTTTGTCTGCAGAGCATCAGTGGGGTGGCAAAGCTGAGGCGCGCACCTCTTTTACCCATGCGCGGGCCGATGCCGGTTTCACCAACAGCGGTGCAGCAGTGGCGGCGGGGCGGTCTGAGACGCGTTTTAATCACAAACAAAAAGTGATGCGTAATGCCAATCTGACAGTCGACGCCATCCAGAGTGATTCCACAGACAGCAGCGAAGGACGTCGTAGTTTCAGCGCTATGCTGGAAAGCCGCCTGCGTGATTGGCTGGTGCGGGCCGGACTGAGGCAAGTGACGCAGGAAGATTTTGCCGGTAAAGACAGCTTTGTGACGTCGTTGCTGGGGGTTAACCGCAAGATATCGATTGGCGATAAGGTTGGCAGTATAGACGCCGAGATCGAGCAGGACACCGGTAAAGCGAGCCGGCGTCGGGTAACGGTCGGGGGCAAGCTGCAAGTGCATGAAAAAGCCCACGTCTACTCTAACTATGAGTTATCCAACAGCCTGCTGACGCTGGGTGGGGTTGGCAATAATCAGGAGTCCGAAACCCTGACCCTTGGTGTCGAGAGCAAGCTGTTGCCGTCTACCCGGCTGTACTCTGAGTATCGTATGCGAGGCGCGTTTGACAGTCGTGATCATGAAACAGCCAGTGGTATTCGAGCAGACTATGAGCTAAGCAAGAACCTGAAAGTTACCCCATCGTTTGAATTTGTCAAAACAATCGATGCCACCACGGCCAATGATTCCATCGCCGCGTCAGTCGCAGTTGTTGATACCCGAAATGCAAACAGTCGCCGCCTGGCCCGCCTTGAGACCCGCCGGACAGATACGTCAGACTATGTGGGACTAAGAGCCAGCTATGCCGCGCGAATGAATGAAGACTGGACTGCTGTTATTACCGAAAACCTCAGCCGGCAAAGTAACCGCGGTACTGACGATACACTGCGCCATTCTTTTGTAGCCGGTTTGACCAGACGTCCCAAGCTGAACAATCGCCATCATATGTTGCTGATGTACAACTGGAAAGAAGAGAAAGGTGTGACAGCTGGTAGTGATCGCAGCGTGCACTTGCTGTCTACTCATCAGAACCTGCAGTTGAACAACCACACCCTGTTAACCGGTCGTCTCGGTGGTAAGCGTCACACCACCCGATTGCAAAATCAAACCGCAACCAGCTTTACCTTGCTTGCCGATGTGCGGCTGAATTTCGATTTCAACCGACGTGTCAATATTGATTTGCGTGGCGGCATTCTAGCTACCGACAGTATGTCCGAGCTGCGCTACTCAGCCGGTGCCGGAATCTACTATCTGTTGAATAAAAACGCACGCATCGGGGTGGGCTACAACCTGGCCGGTTTTCGCGATGAAGATCTTGATGCTGAAGAGTACAACGCTCACGGGTGGCATTTGGGTTTGCAGTACAAGTTTGATGAGGACTCACTTAAATGGCTTCAGTAACGGTGAATTGCAAATCCTATCGGGTGCGCCGCTGGTGCCGTACGGCGGTGCTGGTGGCCGTTGCCAGCGCGGCACATGGCTGCGCCAGCACCGATGAGCTGTTTGCACAATACGACGCTGAATTCTGTCCCGCTCCTGTGCCACAGGTTGTTCAGCATCTGGTAAAAGAAAAACCGGGGTTTCGCGACCGGATAGTGGTGAAGGAAATCGAAGTGCCAGCTGCTGCCGGTAAGTCACTGCCCTGGGAACCGGCAATCTATTTTGAATCTGATTCCGACTCGCTGAGTCGTATTGCGCAGCAGTCGCTGCGCGGCAATGTTGAACTGCTTCAGGGGTTTGCGAAGTACCGGGTATCGGTACGCGGATTTACCGATGAGCATTCTTCTGCGGCTTACAACGCCAGGCTAGCCACGCGTCGGATCGACCGGGTGCGAGACTTCCTGCTTGATAACGGTATCGCGGCCGAGAGAGTCATCGGGCGGGCTCATGGCGAGTCTTTTGCACTGGCACGGCAGGGTTCGCCGATTGCCGACGACATCAACCGCCGTGTAGAGCTCTTGTTACTCGATGAGCACGGCCGTCCGCTGTCGAGTCGACGGCAGTTGATACTGGGGCCGACAAAATAACAATGAAGCAGTCCTTGCAACAATCACTGGCGCTGCTGGCAGTGTGGCTAGGCGGCGTTTCCGTCTGGGCGCTGGTTGAAGCGGCACCGCCAGCCGGTACCATCATTAAAAATCAGGCCAGTGCCAGCTATACCGATAGTACGGGGGTGGTGCGAATCGCCACATCCAACGTGGTCGAAACGACTATTCAGCAAGTAGCGGCGATGCAGCTGGATCAAAACCAGAATAAGCCCGCTGCCGCCGGCCAGCAGATCTTTTTCAGCCATACGGTTACCAACAACGGTAATGGGGCTGACAGCTTTGTCGTGGTTGCCAGCAACGACAATACCGGTGATGATTTTGATCTTGGTAATTTGCAAATCTATAACGATACCAATCAGGATGGTCAGCCGGATACCTACAGTCCGGTGGCAGTAAGCCCGCTGCTGGCGTCACAGCAGTCATGGCATTTTGTCGTGGCCGGCAACGTTCCTGCCTCGATCACCGCATCGCAGATGTCGGCGGTGACCGTCACTGCGACCAGTCAGATGACAGTAAGTGTTACGGCGACAAACTCTGACACGGTAACGGTTACTGATGCGGCTGTGATAGAGGTGACCAAAAACCTTTCAAGCACCACTGGCAGTAGTCCGTTCGGGCCGTTTACAGTAACACTCAGTTATAGAAATACCGGTTCTGCTGCTGCTACTGATGTGACGCTGATCGATGCTCTGCCAGCTGGTATGGTTTATGTCGCGGGTTCTGCACGCTGGAATGAAACCGGAACCACGGTACTGACCGATGCAAATCCGGCGGACCCGCAAGGTAGCGGGGAGACGCTGCAATATTGTGCTTATGACGTAAGCTGTATCGGTATCGCCGAGGCAAACTACGATACGGATAGCGACAGTAGCAATCAGGTCACTGCCATTGTCTCATCGGTGGCTCCGGGTGATCTGGGTCAAGTGACATTTGAGGTGCAGATAGCCACCGACCTCCCGGTTGGCAATCTGCTGAATACCGCCGAGTTTGAATACTCCAGTACTGTGGCAGTTAGCCCGCGCTATGACAGTAATACGGTGACTTTCCAGGTGTTGCATACCACCGACGTCGTTTTAAACGGGTCGGCGACCGTCGCGACAGAGGGTACTGCAGAGCCATCCGTGATAGCCGCTGCGCCGCAGGGAGTGCCGGTGTCATTTGTCAACTATGTCTGGAATACCGGCAACGGCAGCGATACCTTTGATATCAGTCTCGATTCAATAGCGGCGACGTTTCCAGCCGGCAGTCTGTTTCGCGTGCTGCAGTCTGACGGCATGACGCCATTGATCGACAGCAGTGGTAACGGCATACCTGACACCGGGCCGCTGGCAGCAGACGCCTTCTATAAGGTAGTGGTGCAGGTGATACCGCCAAGCGATGTCGAGGGCGATAATGGCGGTGCGGGCTACAGCATCACCGCGACTGCCACGGCGGTTAGTAACAGCAGTGCCAGCAACACCATGATTAATCGCTTGCTGCTATTGAGTGCCGCGAGTGTCGATATCACCAATGTGGCGCAAGTTTCAGAGCCTGCCGCCACTGGTGTTGGCACGGGCCCGGAAACCGATGCGGTCACGACGCTGACCGCGTCTCCCGGTACGACACTGACGTTACCGTTGTTTATTAACAATACCGGTGCAACGGCAACCAGCTTTGATTTGTCGGTCAGTACACTGGAAGACTTCTCTGAAATAGCATTGCCCGAGGGTTGGCAGGTGGTGTTTAAAGAGAGTGGGGAAGATCCACTGCTGACAAATACCGGAGTGATAAATGCGGGCGAGTTTTTTGCTGTTGATGCGCTGATTACTCTGCCGGTGAATTCACCGGCAGCGACCACCAGCTTGTATTTCCGTGCCTGGTCGCAGGCGACGGGGGCGCTGGATAGCAAACATGATGCAATAGAAGTTGTGGCACTGCAGCAGGTATTGCTCGAGATGAATCAAGCCGGTCAACTCGACCCCGGTGGAACTTACACCTACAGCCACTTGATCACCAATACCGGCAACACAGAGATAACGTCAATTGCCCTTGCCACCAATGACAACCAGTCAGCAGCCGGTTGGGCATCGACAATCTATGAAGATACTGATGCCGATGGTGAGCTTGGGGCGGCAGACGTCGCGATTACCGGCTTAGCAGCCCTTGCGGTCGGTGAAGCGAAGCAACTGTTTGTCAAAGTCTATGCTCCCAGCAGTGCGGAATTGCTCAGTGTGAATACCACCGGTGTTGTGGCGTCATGGAATTCCGGCGCAGATCAGGCTGTGGTCAGCGATGTCACCACCGTCACCAGCAGTGAAATTAATATCGTTAAAGAGCAGGCGCCGGACTTTGGCTGTAACGGTGTTCTGGATGCACCCTACAGTGTTGCGGGATTTGCCGTCGAACCGGGCAATAACTGCGTGAGCTATCGACTAACCGCTGTCAACGCCGGCCTGGTCACTGTGTACAATGTTGAGGTTGCAGATGCGACGCCCGCGTTTACCGAATACTTCGGTGCGGCCAGTTGTTCTATGGGGGCCTGCACTGTGGTGGAGCCGTCCCCGGGTGCTCAGGGTAATGTTATAGCATCGCTGTCATCACTGGCAGCCGGTGGTTCTCTGGTGCTTGAGTTCAGTGTTCGTGTGGAGTAACACACGGCCTCGTGGTAGCGGGGAGCGCCGCCGCTGTGTCTGTCTGTTCAGGGAACTGGCACGCAGAGGGCTTAATATTGCCTTCATCGGGGTAGCGTTGCTGGTGCTTTGGCCGCTGCAGCAGGCCTATGCCGAAGGGTCCTGGCAGATGGGTTTGTTTGAAGGCCCGACACATCGCCAGGTGATGTATGAAACGGCCACCGGCAGTGGCTACAATATTCTGAATGTTGACATCATCACACCGGGCGAGGTGATTAACACTCATGTGTGCGGGCATACCAGTACGCATAATATTCGGGTTCAGATCTTTGATCCCGGTGGCAGCAGCGTGTACGACTCCACCGCTGCGGGTAATGTGTCCTGCAGCAGTGATTTTAATACTACCTGGGACCCGGCAGTAACCAATCCGCATCAATACGTAACGACCCAGGCCGGTACCTACATGATGTACCTGACCAATCTGAACAGTACCTATTTGCATCGTTACGATGTCACGGTCACCAACAGCCTTACCGATATTATCGACCCGCGCATAGCGGGCGGGCGGTTGTGGTCACTGTACTGGTACTTCAATGCGGGTTCCTACGCGGTCGATTACTCAACCAGTGCTGATCTGTACGTGGTTGCCGATGGCGGCTTTGTCGGAACCTACTTTGTCTGGCGTCTGGATCTGACCAACTTTGCCGGCTATGTCTATTCGCTGAAAGCCAATGATCTAGGTGTAACCAGTCCTAATGCCGCCGGTGATGTGGTGGCGGGCATCAGTGTACCGAGAACCAACAATTCCATTCAGGAGAAATTCCCGATCTACCTCGGCTACCCGGCCAAATCATTTCCGCCGCCGATCGCGGGTGTCAATATTTCTGATCTGAATTTTGTCGACAGTGAAGGGGTTGATTCAGGGATATCCCCCGGTACGACCAGCACGGTGCAGGACAGTGGCACGTTTACCTTCGTGACTAACCTCACGACCACCGGTGTCTATGAAATTATTATTGATAACAGCAGCCCCTCGGGTGGCGTGCCGGACGGCGTTTATGGGCAGGGTGATATCTTTTTACGTGGAATTGCAGTGCCCGGCACCAATAACGTTGAATGGAACGGCGAGGATAACAACGGGGTGGTTATACCGGATGGGGCTTATACCGCAACGCTGAGTGTCAGGACAGGTGAATTTCATTTTACCGGCTACGATGTGGAAACCAGCGGTGGTGCTGGCAGTGACGGTATAAAAATGTATCGTGCGCTGTCCAGCGGCTCTGACCTGCCAACAACATTGTACTGGGATGACCATACCGTGTTAAACAGTAGTAGTGCTGATGCGTTTAATCAGGAAGGTATTTTTGATGGCAATCATAACTGGGGGAGTTTTGGCTCTGGCGGTATAGGCAACAATAGCTATATCGATACCTACACCTTTGGTCTGGTGGTTGAACCTAATCCCATTGGCGTGGCGATTACCGAAAATGACATACCGATTCCTACGGTCACAAAAAGTTTTTCACCGTCGACAGTTACCACTGGTGGCAGTTCCACCATGCAGATCGAGATCGGCTACAACGGCTCAATTCCATTGTCCGGGATTTCACTGACCGACTACATGCCGCTGGGCATGACGTTGCTGACGCCCCCTGCGTCAATCACCGTCACCGGCGCTGGTTGCAGCGGCTTTGTGTTTGGCGCCGGTACCGTAGCCGGTGGCGACGAGCTCAGTATCGAGGCGGGCAGCATTGCTGCCAACAGTACCTGTATCGTCACCGCGGATGTCGTGGCATCGTTGCCTGGTGAATTGGTTAACACCACCTCGGGAGTCAGTAGTAATGAGCTGGCAACCGGTGTGGTAAGTAACGGGGCTTCATTGACTGTTGTGCCGGGCGCTGCGGGACCTGCGTATGCCTGTGATGGTGCTTTTTATCAGTCTGAAAGCACCGCCGGCAGTACCCGTTTGTATCATATTCTGCGGGACGCAGATCCCTATGTGAGACAGGAGTTTGCAACAGTCAGTTACAGTGCAACTTCGGGCTATACCTATACCGGGCTTGCTTACAATCCGCTCGATGACTACCTGTACGCCATTGTCGACAGCACCGACGGTGCAGGTGGAAACCCCTTGTCAGGGTCGATTCTACGCATTGACAGTAACGGACAGATAGTGAACCTCGGAGTGCCTGAGCGTGGTCCCAATACCATGGACATGCCGGTGATCTCTGATCGCTACGTTGGCGGCACCATTGGCGAGAATGGACGCTATGTTGTGGTGACGGATTTATCATCAACCTCGAACACCGGCGCCGCTATCCCGTTTGTTGAGCGTGGCCTGATTCTGGATATAGATATCACCAGCAGCACGCCGCAAGTGCTGTTCAATCGAAGGCACGGGCGTGATGTTGGCGATGTGGTCGCTCACCCTGACGGTTTGTATTACAGCCATAACACCGTCGAAGGTCTGATCACCATCGATAGCACAAATGGCGCTGTGGCGACGATAGGCGGAGGCGTAACTGATGTGCTCAGCGGCCTGATGGCGGACCCATGGGGCTCGATCTATGCGCAGAGCGACTCCGGTAGTGTATTGCAGCTGGATCCGGCAACCGGTGCGGGCTCGATTGTCAGTGCGCTGACCATGGCAGGTACAGCCGATGCCGCATCGTGTGCGTTTGGAGTTGCTGTGCGCAAATCTGCCAGCGTCACAGAAATTACCCCCGGTGCGGACGTCACCTATACGGTGTCCGTGGTAAACGCAGGTGACAGCGTCGCGTCGTTTGGTTTGTCAGACATACTGGGTGATAGCAGAACCTTTGTCGGTGGTACATTGGTTAATCCGTTCGGCGGTAGCGCGAATGCCTATGCCAACACCGATACCCTTACAATTTCATCAGCGACCCTGGCGGCCAATAGTAGTGCCGATCTCACCGTATCCGTAAACTATCCGGCTGACTTTCCCCAGGGGGCCACGGCCAATCAGGCGCAGATCAGTGGTCCGTCTGTCGGTGTGCGGATGTCAGATGATCCTGTCACTGCAGGGTATCCGGACAGTACCGTAATTGATGTGCTGGCCAATCCGTCTATTGGTATATCAAAACAGGCCATTGTGAACGGAATCGATGTGACCTATGAGTTCTTTCTAGAGAATCTCGGTAACACGGAAATCAGCAACATCAGCTTGACTGATAACCTCGATGCGGTGTTTGGCGCTGGCAACTATGTGTTGACGGTAGCGCCGGTGTTTGGGGCTAATCCCGGGTCATTGGCTCTGCAGCCAGGCTACACCGGTGCGGCAGCTGATGCCGTGGTACTTGATGCCGCCGCCGGCGGGACTCTGGCGGTTGGAGCCACCGCAGAAATCCGCTTTGCGGTCAGGGTGACCACAATAACGGATCGCGGTGCCGGTATCGGTGTGTTCAGCAATCAAGTGGAATTATTCGGCGAGGACCCGGACAGCAATATCGTTAGTGATTGGTCGGTTGATGGACCGAACCCCGATCCCGACGACGACGACAACCCGCTGGAGCAATCGGGCACTGTGGTGACGTTGCTGCAGACCATACAAGTGGAGGGGATTGTTTTTGCCGATAACGGTGCTGCCGGTGGTATCGCACACGACGGTTTATGGACCTCTGGTGAAACCCTGCTGCAGGGGGTGGCGCTAGAGGCGCGCGATGGCAGCAGCGTGATATCTGCAACAACAACTGCTGCCGATGGCAGTTATACATTGTCTATTCCTGCCAATTACGGCAATACCGCAATACAACTGGTGACGGTCGACAGTGCTGATTATCTGGCGATCTCTGAGTATTTTCGTGAGGACCCCGGCAATACCGGCGCGGTCGCCGATGCGACAGTGCCGTTCACGCCGCAACTGAGTTTTACCGGTGCGTACAAAATAGACTTTGGCCGCATTTTGCAACCGCGCTGGCAGTCAGACAGCATGGCAGAACAGCAGGCCGGTGGCGCGGTGTTCCACAGCCACAACTATTATCCCGGCAGCAGTGGCGTGCTGGACTTTGCCATCGATCAAGTATCCAGTACCCCGCCTAATGCCGCCTGGCAGGTCAACCTCTACCATGACCAGAACTGCAATGGATCACTTGAGAGTGGTGACCCGATGCTGTCAGCGCCCTGGGCCGTCAGCCCGCAATCAGAACCGCGGATCTGCGTCATCAGCAAGGTCTTTGTGCCAGCGGATTCCAGTGCCGGGGACAACTTCAGTGTCAGTATTACCGCGACCCTGCAGTTCGAAGACCCGGCCAATACCGGCCACTCGGTCATCAGTGTGCTGGCGGTGACTGATCTTACCGCCGTCATAGCAACCGGGCAGGGCTTGCTCACGTTGTCCAAGTCTGTACAAAACCTAACCACTAGTGGTGCGGCGACCACCAGCAACTCTGCGCAACCGGGGGAGGTGCTGCGTTATGCGATCAACTTTGCAAATGTCGGCAATGGTGCGGTCGCCGATCTGACAATATCCGACAGCACCCCCGCGTATACCGTACTCGCCCAGCCCGTCAACTGCCCGGTCAGCATGCCTGGCGGCCTGCTGGCATGTGAGGTTCTGGTGCCGTCGCCGGCGAGCAATGCGGCAGGCTACAGCGGCGAGGTCCAATGGCGTTTTACCGGTGAGCTGGCGGCAGGCGCTGGTGGCGCGGTTAATTACGATCTCCAGGTGGAGTGGTAATCGCGCAGTGGCTGGCGGTCGCCGGCTTTGCCTGTGTGCAGAGTTAACCGGCCGCCGACAACCTTAGTGTATAATGGAGTACCTACCGCTATAGCACAGTAATGGAACGCCATTGAGCAAGCTCCTCGACAGAACCCCGCTCAGCCCTACCGCCGACCTGAAGCGTGCGGGGCTCAAAGTCACTCTGCCGCGATTGAAGATTCTGGAAATCCTCGAGAACGCCGAGCAGCATCACCTGAGCGCGGAAGATGTCTACAAAGCATTGCTCGCCGAAGACACCGAGATCGGCCTGGCCACAGTCTACCGGGTGTTAACTCAATTCGAGACAGCCGGACTGGTGACACGGCACCGCTTCGATAGCGGTCAAGCGCTGTTTGAGTTGGATACCGGTGACAGCCATGATCACATCATCTGCATAAAAAGTGGCATGGTGGCTGAGTTCAAGGACGAAAAACTCGAGGCTCGACTGCGTGAAATTGCCGATGAGCTTGGCTATGAACTCAAAGACCACAGTATTGTGTTGTACGGTGTTCATCGGGAAGTCGACGCCTAGCCTGCATTGCTCACAAGGCGACAAGATTAAATGACTCTATGGCTCCAATTATCGAGTTTACTGCTCAATCAGAGTGTCGTAAAACGAAACACACGGTCTATCCGACCTCAGAGGCCAATATCGCGTCACATCCCGCCCGCTCCCTCCCGGCACGTGCGGCCGCGCCTCTCAAGCGATAGAGCGACCTGTTCAGCGCTATTGACCCTGAATGCGAATAATGCTGGCTAGTGCCCGGCTGCAACACCGTCAGCGGCTGCAGCGTAGGCACCTGGCGATTGGTTGCCCCCGGATGTACTGCCGCGCACGCCCGGCGCAAAACAAACAAGTTGCTGTGTTATGTTCTCACGGCGTAGAAACCCGCGCCGATTCTCAGGAAAAATCATGAGCCTGCAAACACTGCAATCGATGGTGCAGTTGAAACTACTGGCAGAGACGTTTGACGTCATCAAGCTTGCGCCACCGCAGTTATTTCCAGCGTGGATTGCGCAATCGGCGTTTTTTTTCGTGTCGCAAACCGACGATGAATACTCCATTATCTGTGTAAAAGCAGCGGTGCCTGCGGCAGTGCAAAGTGCGACGGCCTGGCGGTGTTTCAAGGTAGACGGCGACATCGCCCCTGAGCAGCCGGGGGTGGCAGCATCAGTGGCAAAGCCGATGGCAGACGCAGGCTTGAGTTTGATACTTGTCGGTACTCACGACCGGGATTATATTCTTGTGCAGGATGATCTGCTCAGCGCGGCGCGGGATGTTTATCGTGCTGCAGGATATACGCTCACCGACGCCTGATTCTTTGACCGCGGTTACCGGTTTGAGGTTGGATCCGCGCTAGCCCATCACCCGGTTTCTGCCTGCGCGCTTGGCACGGTACAGAAACTCGTCCGTGCGCTTGCACCACTGTTCGCAATTTTCGCCCGCCGTCAGGCAAGTCACACCGAAGCTGGCCGTAACCGTCTCCCCATCGAGTAAATCGGCCGTTTGAATTTTCAATCGAAGCGCCTCGGCCAGCCGTAGTCCGTTTGCCCGATCCGAGCCATACAGCAGACACAAAAACTCCTCGCCGCCAATTCTAAAGCAGGTGTCGGACAGGCGCGTACTGCTTTGCAGTAGTTGACCGACCTCGGTCAGTACCTTGTCGCCGGCCCCGTGTCCATAGCTATCATTGATCTCTTTAAAGTGATCCAGGTCGAGCAGTATTACAGTCATTGGGGCACCGGTGCGGCGGAACTGCCCCAAAGCTTGTTCCAGTGTCACGTTGAGCAGTGATCGATTAAAAAGACCGGTCAATGGATCCGTGATGGCGCGGGTTTTTAATGATTGCTGGTAACTGGCGGTAGCGCGAGCGCTGATGGCGGAGAACAAACCGACGGCAATCAACGTAACGGTAGCCCGGCTGGCGAGTTCGGCATCGAGTATCAGCCAGATTTGTGGAATGATAACAGCCAGCGTCATCAGTGTTGCGAGCATTGCCTTGTGCTCGTCAAGCATGCAATAAAAGGAGATCAGAACCGGAAAACACCACATCACGGCAATCACGCCATGCTGTTTGATGATCAGGGTCAGAAAAATAATCAGCAATGGCACCAACCCGTACAACGTCAGAGTGGCCCGGTTGTCGTGGCGGTTCCGCCAGGTGACCACTGCCAGCAGTAATGACACTGCGGTCGGGCCGATAGCCAGCAGATAGTTATGCTTGAGCAGATTATTAATGGCGAACGGAGTGAGAAGGATGATGCTCGACAGAGCGATTCGGAGTGTGATTTTCAGACGATAATCTGACTCAGGAAATTCATCGTTGGTGAGTTGTGATTGCATGGCCGGATAGTCCCTATCAGTACTGGATGAGCGCTGCGTCTTTGTGGCAGAGCCCTCTGGTCGACCAGCCGTGGTCTTATCACCTGCGATCCGTGCAAGGTTTAGTCGTCATTGATAATTGTGTGGTCAGTGTTGCAAATTTGGGTCTGTTAACGCCGGTTCTGATCGCAGTCGAGCGACTTGAGCCTATATATTTGATCGACCGCACAAGTCGGACGGAATAAAGTGTGAGCTGCATTCACTTTCGGGGTCTGACTGGTGTTGGCGCGTGACATGTCACTGCTGTTGTTGTTCCGGCGCGAATCATCGCCTGAAATAAATTGTACCGGGATGTCGATTTCTGAACGCGCCGTTCGTCTGGTTAGTACAGGTGCCGCAGTTATCTGGTAATTGAGCACCTGAGAAAATCCTAAAGCGACGGTTAACAACAATCAAGGAGACACCAATGCAATACATGGCACTGATTTATTCCAGCGAAAACTCCGGCCCTCAACCGGGTACCCCGGAGTTTGGCGCCTATATTCAGGCGTATCAGGTGTTCACGGCCGAGACGCAGAAAAACGGCGTTTTTGTCGCTGGTGATGCACTGCAACCTACCAGTACTTCTACCACAGTGACGCGGGAAAACGGCACCATCGAAACCACTGATGGACCGTTCGCAGAGACTAAAGAGCAGTTGGGCGGATATTATTTACTCGAGTGCAAGGATCTCGACGAAGCGCTTGGCTACGCCGCTAAAATTCCAACCACAGAGCACGGCCGCGTCGAAGTGCGTCCGGTAATGGTGTTCGATAGCTAGTGCCTATCCAGAATCAGGGTGTCGCGAGGATCCTTCAGGTGCGTGAGATTTTGCCTGCCACATGTAGGCGCTTAGTTGTTCTTAAGTAACTGCCTGTGGTCGGCAAAAGATTGCGTGCCTGAGTGGTACGCAGTAGCGCTTGTTTCTGGATGGGCAATAGCCAGGCCTGACGATCCCAAAGGCGATCCGGTATTTTCAGCTCAGCCGTTTTTAAAGTGACCCTATAGATTTATAGTGTCACCGATGCGTCCGGCAGACGGTTTATCCGGCGGCACACGGCCAGGTGCGGTGTTTGCGAGCGTGGGGGTCAAAATTTAAGTGTCCCGGCAGGCCCCACGCCAGCTGTATAATCATTTCCGATGCAAGACGGCGGTGGGGTCCGCCGTCAGACCAGCGGATAACCGGACCCTGAGCATGCTTCCACCACTACGGCTTGAACACACCATCACTCAGACGGTACGTGAGGAGTGGGGTCGTATACTGGCTTCGCTTGTAAAAACGATAGGCGACCTGCAATTAGCAGAAGATGTGTTGCAGGATGCCGTCGAGGCTGCGTTGCTGGACTGGCCAAAAAGCGGCTTACCTGCATCCCCTGCGGCCTGGTTGATCCAGACTGCCCGGCGCAAGGCGATAGATCGTTTTCGGCGTGACCGGCATTTTGCCACGCTGCAACCACAGATTGCCTATCTGATTGAACTCGACAACAATCCACCACCGTACGAAGCGGATGCCTTGCCGGATAAGCGTCTTGAGTTAATCTTTACCTGTTGTCACCCCTCACTTGATCAAAAAACCCGCATCGCCCTGACGCTGCGAACGCTGGGTGGGTTGACCACAGAAGAAATTGCCCGATCATTTCTGGACAAGCCGTCGGCGATGGCTCAGCGACTGGTGCGGGCAAAAAAGAAAATTGCACTGGCGGGAATTCCGTATGAAGTCCCGGCCAGTGACTTGCTGCAAGAGCGTCTGTCAGCGGTATTGGCCGTCATCTATTTTATTTTTAATGAGGGCTATGCGGCGACGTCAGGCAAGTTTATTACTCGCGGAGATCTAGCGCTTGAAGCGATAAGGCTGGCCAGAATAATTCGGCAACTGCTACCACAGCAGGCGGAGGTTGCCGGCCTGCTTGCGCTGATGCTGCTGCACGATTCGCGTCGCTTTGCCCGGCAGGATAAACAGGGAAACCTGATAGCGCTCGAACATCAGAACCGTGCTCTCTGGGATAAACATAAAATTGCTGAAGGATGTGAACTGTTGCAAAGTACATTGCGACGGCAGCAGATTGGAGTTTATCAATTACAAGCGGCTATTAGTGCTTTGCATGCCGAAGCACACACCTGGGCGGATACCGATTGGAAGCAGATAGCAGCGCTCTATGAGCTGTTGCATAGCGTGCAGCCATCCGTAGTGGTGAAGATTAATCAGGCAATCGCAATCTCATTTTCCGAGTCTGTTGAAGCGGCAATGGCGCTACTCGACTCATTGAAAGACGATGCCAGTGTGGTTGGTTATCAGCCGTACTATGCCGCTTGCGCTGATGTGCATCAACGCGCCGGCGACAACGAGGCGGCTATGCTGTCCTTGCAAACCGCTATAGCGTTGTCAGAGAACGAAGCCGAAAAAATATTCCTGACAAATAAACTCAATGGCCTGCAATCGTTGTATCCGGTTGTTGATTAACCGTATAGAAAAAATTAACAGCGTGCGTAGTTGCAGGCAAAATACACACGTACCAGTTGACACCGGGCCCGCATGCGGCTATGGTTCCGCCGCTCTGCAACGGTTTGCCGGGTAAATTTCACTGGCAGTCTTACTGGCAGTCTTACTGGCACTGTCGGTTAATGATCTAAAACCTCGACGAAAAAACATGACAAATTTCCTTTCGCCACTAAGTCAACTTCACACTATAGATCTGCCATCTATAGCGAGTGGTGTGCGCGAGCATGTGGCAGAGGTCGGGGCTTTGTAGTAACGCGGGTAGTTTTATGTCGTTGCTAGAAAAGCCCGCATCATGCGGGCTTTTTTTTTACGCAGGGAAATTAACTTTAATTCAGGATAAATGCTAAACAGGTGATGTATGAGTATCTCAAACAAGGATTTGATTGCAGGTGGAATTACCCCCGGTAAGTGGATGCCGGAAGCGCTGCGCGAGGCACAGAGCGTGTTTGCGTCAACCCGCAACATTGTTGAAGCTATTGCTGCGGCAAAGCAGATCGAGTCAAAGTACGCTTACGCCAGTGTCGAGCTTCGTGCGCCCGGTGAGCTGGGTTTCTATCAGAATATCGAAGCGCAAAATGCACAGGAGGCACGCAATATTGAGCAGGTACGGGCCTGCATGGATGAAATCATGCGCCTACCGCATGTCGTGTCCGGTGCCATTATGCCTGATGCCTGTCCGTCTGGTCCGGCAACTATACCGGTTGGCGGAGTCGTAGCGTCGTCGGTGATTCATCCGGGTTTTCATAGTGCTGATATCTGTTGCTCGCTGGCTTTATCAAACTTTGGCGCGACCGAGCCCGCGGCTGTGATGGATGCTGTATTTGCCGCAACGCATTTTGGCCCGGGTGGCTGTGACAAAATCGCTATGCCGGCTGAGCTAAAAGAGGTAGTAGCATCAAATGTGCTTACCCGTCCGTTGGCATCTATTGCATCTTCCCACTTCGGGACGCAAGGCGATGGCAACCACTTTGCCTACGTCGGGCGCTTGCAATCCAGCGGCGATACTGTGCTTGTTACGCACCATGGTTCCAGAGGTTTCGGAGCCCGGTTGTACAAAAAAGGAATCGAGCATGCCTATGCTGAAACCCGCAAAGTATGCCCTGAGGTGCGAAAGCAAAATGCCTGGCTTGAGCTTGATGAGTTTGGCCAGACCTATTGGGAAGCATTGCAGGTTGTTCGGGAGTGGACCCGGCAGAATCACTTTGCAATCCACGATCATACCGCCGCGACCTTGCGCTGTGATGTGCAGGATCGCTACTGGAATGAGCATAATTTTGTATTCCAGAAGCAATCTGACGGGCTTTTTTATCACGCTAAAGGGGCGACTCCGGCCTGGGACAACTGGGCGGCAGATGCCACAGCGCATACGCTGATACCGCTTAATATGGCGCAGCCGATACTGGTGGTGTCTGGTAATGATGCGGCTAACGGCTTAGGTTTTTCGCCGCATGGTGCCGGTCGCAACATGAGCCGAACAGCGCATAAAAAAGCCAATGCTTCGCGGACGGTGGCGGAGATATTTGCCGAAGAAACACAGGGCATAGATTGTCGCTTTTTCAGCGGTGAAACCGATATCTCCGAATTACCATCGGCCTATAAGGACGCGGCCTCGGTTAAAGCGCAGATCAGCCAGTTTGGATTGGCGGATATTGTCGATGAGGTTGTCCCTTATGGCAGCATCATGGCCGGCGACTGGCAGGTTAATGCGCCGTGGCGAAATAAGCGCTCGCGCAAGTAACTAACGCAGACGCCTACAGGAAGCGATACCCCCGGGATTATCGGGGAATGTTAATCCTGCAGTCGTTTCGCTGGCAGGTCGCCCCGGTCGATCTATTACCTGCAGCCAATGCCCGGTGCAGGTCGTTAAAAAAAACCAAATCACCGAAAGTTCGCTATAAAAATTCAAAAAAAACAACGCCGTGTAGGCGGCGCATTAAAGACGCGACGAGCAGCTTAACAACAGGCGGGCAGGTCTCCGGCAGATAAAGTACCGGCAAATACTAAGCTCGCATTGAAAGGCCGGCAGGCTGTGCTGCCGGTAAAGGATGAAAGTCGGTTCACTCACAGTGGTCACCACCGGTGTCGGGTAGTGACTTGTTTCTAGCTCGCAGCAGTTACGCGCCAGATAACATTGCCAACATCGTCAGCTACCAGCAAGCTGTTGTTAGGTCCCAGGGTTACGCCGACAGGCCGACCGTAGGAGACTTTTTCATCGGGGGCTAGAAAACCACTGAGTATATCGCGCGGAGGTCCGTTGGGTTTGCCATCTTTAAATGGTATAAAGATGACCTTATAGCCGCTCAGGTTACTGCGATTCCAGGAGCCGTGCTGGCCGATCACCATGCCATCGGTGTCGAAGCCCGGCAGAGTGTTAGCGGGCATCCAGCACAAGCCTAGAGAGGCGGTGTGGCCGCCAAGTGCATAGTCCGGTGTGACGGCTGTTGCTACCAGAGCAGGATCTTGCTCTACCCGGTCATCTATAGTTTTGCCCCAGTAGCAGTACGGCCAGCCATAGAACCCGCCGTCAGTCACTGACGTGAGATAGTCCGGAGGGACTTCATCACCCAGGCCATCGCGTTCATTAACGACAGTCCACAGCTTCCCGCTGACCGGTTCCCAGTCCATCCCGACCGCATTGCGCAGACCGGTTGCGAATAGCCGCGATGTACCTGCTTGCAAATCCAGTTCGTAGATGGCGGCGCGGCCTTCCTCCGCTTCCATGCCCTGATCGGCTATGTTGCTGAGCGACCCGACTCCGGCATAGAGCTTTGAGCCATCGGGACTCGCCAGCAAACTCCGTGTCCAGTGGCCGCCGGGTTTGAAGTCGACCAGTGTGCGACCTTCACCGGATAGGCTGGTGGCACCCTCTTCATAGGAGAATGCCACCACGCCATCGGTATTGCCAACGTAAAAAGTGCCGTCGACCAGCGCCATGCCAAAGGGTTTGTTCTGGTGTTCCAGGAAAGTTTTCCGGAGCGTGCCTGTACCGTCGTTATCTTCGTCGCGAAAGAGCGTAATGCGATTGGCGGAGATACCGATGGCCGAAGCGCGTTTCATGGTGCTGACGATCGCATAGTCAAACGCTGATTTTACCGGGCCGGCTTCCTCTGATGCCTCTGCTACCAGTACGTCGTTATTCGGCAGTACATAAATCCACCGTGGATGATCGAGATCGGCGGCAAAGGCGTTGACAGCAAGACCGGGTGCGGCGGTGGGTTTATGTCCTGGTTCCCAGCCTTTGGCGGTGGGCATTTTCAGCGTCGGAATACTTTGCGGTCTGGCTTGCGGGATGTCGGGGGCAGAGCCCATTGCCGGTGTTTCTGTATCCGCGCCCCAGCGGCGCATAAGAATTGCACCGGCGCCAATCATGGCAACAACGCGTGAAAATAGATTTGTGGTGCCGATGGTTTTTTTCCTCGCGACAGAATGAAACCGCAGGTAGTCACGGTATGACTGATTGTCCGGCGTTGAGGGTAACTGTGTGTTTGAGACTTTGCAATGATGCCGCAACTCAAGCCCGGCCTTGTTTGAAAGCCGCAGCCTGGCCACTGTGTTGTCGACGTTTTTACTGCTGGCGTATTGTCGATTATCGTCGCTGGAACCGGGGGGGCTCATTGAACGTGAGTGTGGTTAAGCGTGCATCGGCGGATAATCGCCGCCGGCCTTTGGTCGCAGACGACAGATCAGGCCTGCGGTGGGGTTCGGTCGGGCGAGGCCGGTAGACAGTCTGGTTGTGTTGCCAGTGATTACCAGGCGCGGTGTCCACCGGTATCGATGTGAAATCGATTGCCGCTATAGATTCCCAACCCCAGTTTTACGCGTTCGCCATGCTCATGAAAAACCGCCCAGAGCTGTCGATGCAGTGTTCGAGTGTCAATGTTTCGAACTGGCACAACGTCAAGTGCGGAGAATGTTAAATGTCTGCTTCGTGGTGCACCGCCCGCAGCAAGATTGTAGGGGGCGGTTCGAAAACCGGAAACGACCTTGACCGGGCCTATTTTCGGGATCAGCAGATTTTTCAATACATCGAGTGTGGCTACCATCTGCGACCAGTGTTCGCGCGGTGGGAAGGCGTAGCGGGGCAGGCCGTTGGCTCTCCAGTCGGTGCCTTGCTGCAGTAGCTCCTGTGTCGCGACCACGCCGTGCACTTTGTGGATTTTTAAAAAGCGCTCCAGTGACCGGAGTTTGTCGTGGTGATAATTGGCACGGATAAACTCTTTAAAGTCAGGGCTCTCGGTGGAGCGTGGTCCATGCGCGCATGACGACAGCAATATCAGCAACACCAAGTGGCAAAGTGTTTGTATGGCTGCGCGTCGATACGCTGCTGTTTTTGTGCGTGTGCAAGGCCGGATCGCCTGCGTGTCGGGTGTATCAGTCATCACACGATAATCTGTATGTATGGCCGCTGCGGGGCGGGAGAGTGTACCATTGCCTGCGCAGAAAGATAGCGGTCTCAGGCAGTTCAATTTCTCTGTCACTGATCGCTCATCCCTATCCCTGATCGAGCACCTGGCGATGAAAAAAATACTGATTACCGGTGCCAGTGGCTATCTGGCACACCGGCTGGTTCCGATTGCTGCAAACTACGGTGCGGTGACCGGTGTGGCGCGCGATCGACGCTCTGTTTATGCACCGGCAGACGGGATCAGTCTGGACATTACCGATGCGTCAGCTGTCCAGCGAGTCATGGATCACGTGCAGCCCGATGCGTTGATTCACGCCGCAGCCGTGAACCCGGGCAGCGGTGATTCTCTGATGGATGCGGTTAATCATCAGGCCGCCGGCGTGATCGCTCAGCAGTGCCGGCAGCGTGGCACCCGGCTGGTGCTGGTATCGACAGATATGGTGCACACCGGGCTCTGTGCGCCCTACCTGGACGACGCTGCTGCTGACCCGATCAACCTCTATGGCGCTAGTAAAGCAAGCGGTGAAGCGCTGGCGTTATCGATTTGTCCGGAAGCCGCGGTGGTGCGGACATCACTGATTTACGGCCTGGACAAAATTGACCGTGGCACGGCCGGCTTCCAGCAGCGCCTGCTGGCCGGCGACCCCCTGTCGCTGTTTAGCGATGTGTTGCGCCAGCCTGTCTGGGTGGATTCTCTGGCAACTGCGCTGTGCCGTCTTGCTGTCGAGTGTACTGAGGAGTCGGGCTTACTCAATGTTGCTGGCGATGAAGTCCTTAGTCGGGCGCAATTTGCCACCATACTGTTGCAATTCTGGGGCACAAAAGTCACCGGCAATGTTCGTTTTATCTCAGGCGATGGTATCACTGGATTACCTCAGGATCTGAGGCTGGTCTGTACCCGTGCTAATCAATTAGGCATTGATTTACCGGGTGTTAATGCCGTACTTGCGCGTTAAAAACCAGGCGGAAAATGGTCAGTACACGACTCCGCGATTGCAGTGGTAATGATTCGATGCGCCTAAGTGGTGGATTTTTAGCCACAGGGGTGTCAAGCTATCCTTACAGTAATGTTGAGGGCAGTGCCGGGGAAACCGGGTAGTGGAAACGCTGCGCAAACCAATCGTCGGATGTTGAGTGCATTATGGAAGTGTCAAACAGTCTGGTCGTCGCCGAAGTGCATGGGGTTGCTTCGTCGGTTGCAGTAAAATCTCGCCGTCGTACCGGGGTCAAAGCAAGCGGGTGGGTCCGGGCGCTGTTGTGTTTGGCGCTCACTCAGCAAAGCGCTGCGGCAGCCTGTCTGGTCAGTGGGCCTTCGCTTTCGAGTGCCAGGGCCGCCTATCAGACCAGTTGCAGTCAGCCCAGGAAAGACTGCGATCCGGTTGACGGCGTCTGGTATTGTTCGAGTGAGTCTGTCGATGCGGCATCCATAGCATCATTGAGTTCGGCGCCGGCTTCCGGCGGTAACGGTGAGCCTTCAGCGGGGTCGAACAACAGCGGTTCGGCGGCAGATAACGCCAGTCAGTCAACTGTCAACAGTGGCGAGAGCGATAGCGATGGTAACTCGGATGCGTCATCATCCGACGCCCGTGATCAAGCCGCTTTGGCGGCCAACACGCAATGCGCGGACCCGGATGGAGATGGCTGGGGCTGGACTGGCACGGCGTCGTGCCGGGTAGCGGCGTCCAACAGCAGTAGAAGCGCTGACAATGCTACCGTGCAGCCGGTCACCGTTGGTGAGTGTGTTGACCCGGATAACGACGGGTGGGGATGGAACGGCAGCGCCTCTTGTCGTATCGCGGGATCAGCTAATACCGGCAGCACCGGCAATTCTGATTCGACTAAGTCGGGTGACTCCGGACACTATTATCCTGCGGACATCACTGATTTGATTCTGGTCACCGGTCAGTCTAACGCACTTGGCGCAAACACCAGCTACGATCCGCAACTCGATTCTCCTCACAAGCGCGTATTTGCCTTTACAGACAGTGGCTGGCAACGTGCCGATCTGCATCAGATATGGGATCTGGGCTGGCATCCGCGCAACCACCCCGATACCGATCCATCGAATAATTTTTCACTGCACTTCGGCAAGCGGCTGACCAGTCTGGACAGCAATCGGGTGGTGGGATTTATATTGGCCACAGCCCCTGGCGCTGCTATCTCGAACTGGTCTTACAATGGCGTGTTTTACCGTGAGATCCGCACAAAGGTTCTAGATGGTATTAACCAACTGCCTCATAAATCTTCGCTTGACGGTATCCTCTGGCATCAGGGGGAGACAGATGCGAACGATACCCAGGCGTACGCCAATAGTCTAAATGCATTGATTGCCAACTTCCGTAGTGAAAGCTGGTATTCATCCGGCAAGCCGTTTATCTGTGGTGAAATCGCTGTGCCGGGTGGTGTCAATAATCGCCTGAATGCGCTTAATAGCGACGGCGACTCAAACACCGCATGTGTGCCTGCGACAGACCTGCCAACAAAACCTGACAGGGCTCACTTTACCGCTGAAGCACTGCGGGCAATTGGCAAGCGCTATGCAGAGCAGTACAACCGAATGACCAACTAGGATAAACAGCGCCGTGGGTGATCTGTGACGATGTATCGGACTTGCCTTTGAATGCGCCCTGTTTTTCCAGTGACTATCGTCAAGCGAGAAGCCGCTTTCGACAGGCAGCGACCCGTGCCGGTGCACAACTGTACAGTTATGCTGTTCAGAGCAAAAGCGATCATGATCTCACTGTGGATGTTGCAATAATCGGTGAGGGTTATGAACGTGCGCTGGTTATAACGTCGGGTGTGCATGGCGTTGAAGGTTTTTTTGGCTCTGCGCTGCAACTGGCGATGCTGCAGCAGCAGGTCGAAACGCTTCAGCAGCTACAGATTAAAATTGTATTGGTTCATGCCGTGAATCCCTATGGTTTTGCACAGTTGCGTCGATTCAACGAGGACAACGTTGACCTCAACCGAAACTTCCTGCTGGCCGAAGAGCGCTATTCAGGTGCTCCAGCGGGCTACCGTCGGCTGAACGATTTTTTAAATCCACAATCGCCACCATCATTTGAGCTGTTCCGCCTGAAAGCGTTGTGGAATATCTGGCGCTTCGGACTCGAGGCGCTAAAAGAATCTGTCGCCGGCGGTCAATACGATTACCCCGAAGGTATTTTCTATGGTGGATCGCAGGCGTGTCAGTCCAGTGTGTTAGTACAGCGCCATATAGACAGCTGGGTCGGGCAGTCGGAGTCACTGCTGCATCTGGATCTACACACCGGACTCGGGGCCTATGGGTCGTACAAGCTATTGCTGAGCGACGAGATAGACTCACCTAACTACCGCTGGTTTGCCGACACCTACGGTGATGAAATAGTAGAGCCGTTGGCGGCAACGGGTGGCACGGCGTATTCTGTTTCCGGTCATTTTGGTTCGTGGATGCGGGATCACTTTAAACAACGGGATTACCGCTTTGCCGGTGCTGAATTTGGCACTTATGGTGTGATCAGGGTACTGGCATCGATCAGAGCTGAAAACCGCGCATATCATTATGATAAGTCCGGCAACAGGGCGGCTGCTCGGGAGTTGCTGGAGTGTTTTTGTCCTGCCGATAGCGCGTGGCGTGAGTCAGTGCTCAGTGCGGCACTCGGTGTCGTTAAACGCGGATGCTCCGCCTTATAGCGGCTGTCACAGGCTTGCGCGCCGGGACCGGCGCCAGGTGACAAACTGCCATGTCAGCATGGTCAACAGGCACAGGTCCATCAGGTGCTCAAAAATTACAAACGCTCGTCCATAGCGCGCCGGGTCCCAATAGCTGATCGGGCTCATGTAGCGGTAGTCCCAGTTCAACGGGAAAAACAGCAAGGGTCCGTCATCATGATGCACTGGTATATCGCACAACGTATGCAGCATACAGCCGATCATCAGCCAGACGATCCCGCCGGCGTAGCGCTTGTTTTTCAGCCACAACCAGTAGGCCAGTGAGCCGAGCATGACCAGGGATGTCGGGCTATGAAACACATTGTGTTCGGCGATTACCCAGGGGTTATTGAAGAACCAGTCGTTGAACAATTGCCCGGTAACGCTGCCGGTCACCGGATTGTCAGAGGATGGCATTGGCAATTTATTAAACCAGTCGACCACCAGGCACACCAGTGTGGTGACTATCAGAGGCAGATCCGGCAGCACCGCACCGAACATCAAAGCGCTGCTGCGAAAGTCGGGCAGGTGTTTGTTGCCAGCTGTGCGGTGCTTGATCGTTTTGCGCAAGACCGCGGCGATTAGCAAATGCGAGTAGGTTTGCACAGCAATTCCGTTGGTTAGCAGGTATGGGAGCCCTGTAGTGCACCGACGTGCGCTGAGGCGGTGTGCCACTATGTGATGGAGAAAATGCTAAGTCAAATGGCAAGCGGTGCACAACGAAAACCCCGATCGCACTGCAATGCAGTTCCGGTAAGCGTTCAAAGATGCCTCTGGCCCACACAGTTTGCATCGCGTGCGACATGAGTATTCATTAGTGTGAGTGGGTCGTGTACTTCTATTTTCCGCTGTTATAGTGTGCCAGTTATTCACATAATGAGAATGCCATGAGCATTGTGGACTACCTTGGGATTGAATTGCCGATCATCCAGTCACCGATGGCTGGCGTGCAGGACCATCGGCTGGCAGTGGCGGTGTCTGAGGCCGGGGGGCTTGGCTCGATACCCTGCGCGATGCTTGGCGCCGACGCCATAGCGGCAGAGCTCAGTGCGTTTCGGGCGCTCAGCGATCAGCCGGTTAATGTTAATTTTTTCTGCCATCAGGTACCGCAGGCGGACGCCCGCCGCGAGACCGGTTGGCGTAATGCACTGCAACCGTACCTGAATGAGTACGGGGTAAGCACTATCCCGCCCGGGCCTGATCGCAACCCCTTTGATCAGGCCGCCGCCACCGCCATCGCACCGTTTCGACCCGAGGTTGTCAGCTTTCATTTTGGACTGCCATCTGCCGAACTGATCCACCGGGTTAAGTCATGGGGAGCCAGAGTGATGTCTTCGGCGACGACGGTTGATGAAGCTCGCTGGCTGGAAGCGCATGGCGCTGACATTGTGATCGCTCAGGGCTATGAGGCAGGTGGGCATCGCGGCATGTTTCTCTCTGATGATCTGACCACACAAATGGGCACCATGTCGTTGCTGCCGCAGATTGTGCGCAGTGTCAGAATCCCGGTGGTGGCCGCCGGCGGTATCGCCGATGAGCGTGGTGTCAAAGCGGCATTGGCGATGGGGGCTACCGCGGTGCAGATGGGAACCGCGTTTTTACTGTGCGATGAAGCCGGCACCAGTGCTATTCATCGCCGCGCATTAAAAAGTGCGGACTCTTCACACACGGCTGTCACTAATCTGTTTTCCGGACGGCCAGCTCGCAGTATTGTCAATCGGGTTATCCGTGAGTTGGGGCCAATCAGTGAGCTGGCACCGGCGTTTCCGCTTGCGGCAACTTCGATAGCGGCTTTGCGCAAGGCTGCAGAGCGCCACAATTCCGGTGACTTTACACCGCTGTGGAGTGGCCAGAATACCAGCGGTTGCAGTGAAGTATCAGCGCGTGAGTTGACGCTAGCGCTGGCAGGGGCGCTGGAGCCGGCCTAGTTTCCTCTGGAAAATGCCTTTGATTGAGCGCATGGTTCCGGGGGCTGGCCCTAACGATCCACGGCACGCAGCGTAGGCCAATCGTGCACCCCGAATGATCGCATAGTCGTCCGCACTATGATGGCTGCCCGCAGCGCAAAGCGCTACTGCCGCGACTCCAGTGGGTGGGTTGCAGATGATAAATCATCATTCGGGTTCGAATTCTGCAGTCAGAAAGTCGTTAGATTTTATTTGTCAGAGGGACAATGAACGCAAACGAGCCAGATAGCCCCGGTAATTCTGAGGAGGGCACCGCGCCGACCTCGGAGCAAGCAGCTGTCGCTGCGGACGCGCAGTTTGCAAAAGTGGTCGAGCTGGATTTACCGCAGGCGCTGGCCGCACTGGATCAGCGCGCTCTTGATTCCATGCGATCGGCCTCTGATGAGATGACTGAATGCATGCGAGTTCTGCAGAAAGTGGATCGAACGTTAATTCATGAAGTTATCGACGGTGAACCATCGCTGGAATTTTACACCCATTATCCAAAAACGGATGATGTGCGTGATGAGTCAAATCATTCGCAGTACTATTACCATCATCACCGCAATGATCCTCAGGAGCACGGTCATTTCCATTTGTATGTGCGCGATGGCGGCATACCGAAAGGGGTCACCCCGTCAAAAAAATTCAGTCGAAAAAAGTGGCCGCCAAAGGATGAGCAATTCGCACAGTTGTTTGTCATATCGCTCGATCAGCACGGCCAGCCGTATCAGGTGTTTACCAACAACCGCTGGGTGGCGCATGAAACCTTTTTTGAAGCCCCGCAGCTTATTCAATTGCTGGACCGCTTTAAGGTTGATCACGCCTGGCCTTCGTGGCCATTGAATCGATGGATAAGTGCGTTTCCGGTTTTTTTTCGACCACAAATAGAGGCTGCAATTATTGCTCGCGATAAAGTAATCGACCGCTACGCCCGCGATAACCCGAAAGGGCATGTGCTGGAGGATGAAAAGCTTGAAGTCACCTCTATTGCCAAAATCGACTTTCAGCAACAGCTTGCGGCATTAGAGCATGAGCTGGAGAAACGCTGTCACAGTAATTAAGTGTCAGCGTGCTTTAAAAAGCCAGTGCCCTTTTCCGGGGATCAGTGCCGCTGCCTGTTGAGCCAGCCGCTTGCGCCGCCATATTGCGATTTATAGTTTTAGTACGCAATGGTCGGTGGTGGTGAATCGGAGAATTCACCGAACTGAGTTGCCGGGGTGGGCACTGGAAAGCACGCGCTTGCGGGCTGTTGCGAAAAAAGTGTCTTCAAAATTTCACAACACCCGCTTTGGTGCCACCCTATCGGTGGCACATACACTCTATCGCGCTACCAATCAGGCAAACGACGTTTTGTCTTTATAGAAAACGTTGTCCTGCATTTCGAGTGGTGCATTGCGCTCGATAATATCTGCCAGAGTCGTTTGATTTATTTGATCAAGCTCATCGCCGGAGTAGGTGCCTTCGTACCAGAACCGGTCAGCATCACGAATGTTCTCAAACTGATCAACGTTGATTTTGGTGAACAGCTCACCCATCATAGAATCGCCGTGATCTTTCTCGGCGAGGCCGCCAACCCAGAGATCAACCTGATCTACATTGTCGTATACGGACGCAAGCTTTTCACCCACACCGTCAGCGAATATCGGATCATCAAACGATGTGATTCGATCCAGGCCCAGTGCTTCACGAGTATCGTTGTAGCTTGATAGTTCGTGATCGCGCCCGCGCTGGATATTAAGCGCTGCCAGATCCTGGCCGCCCGCACCCGGTGGGCCAAACAGCATGTTGCGCACTTCATCGACAACTTCATGATCAAGCGTCTGGCCCGATGTACTGGCCTGTGATGCCAGAATACCCTCGATGCCGTGCTTCTTTATGATCTCGGGGTTCATAAAGGCGTCGGCAAGGCTGGTGCCGGCGATTTCACCTGAAATCATTGAATGCCCGAAACGATAGGCGGCAGTGGAGAACTCGTTGCTTAACGTGGCGTCAGCGGAAGGGTTGTAGCCCTTGTATTCAGATATAGCATCTTTGCCCAGCAGAGCCGGCAGATACTCGTTGTAGGTTATCGATTGCATTTGAGCGATATTCTTGTTGCGTGCTGCCTCGAATATCTGATTGTCGGTCCACTGCGGGTTAGCGCGCTGGTACTCTTCAGCCAGGCGGTTGTGCTCACGCGCAAACAACGTGTGCATGGACGTCAGGCCGGGTTGCTCATTGACACGATCATCCCCGGCTTTGAAAAAACCTTTTTCATCAAGCGGCAACAGGTTGCCGTCACTCATTTTCAGCTTGCCGCCAACGTGACTGCGCAGGTCAGCTGCGGTCTTTGCATCAGAGCCATACACCTGGGAGCCGTCTATATAGGCACTTACTGTGTTGGTCTGTTGTGAGTTGCCGTGCGCATCCTTGGTGGCGGTAGAGCGGGTAAACGGGATTTGCTGTTTGCCAGTGGCAAATGGATCCAGTGCTTTGTCGCCTTTAGGGACAGCAATCGGTGCCTTTTCACCGGGTTCACCAGCGCGCGTGTCGGGCTTTGCTGTGGCGGTTATGTCGTGATCGTTAAACTGACCCCATTGCCACAGTATGTTGCTGGTGCCTTTCTGGTCAGGTTTGTCGACACCGCTTTCTGCAAACACTGCGTTACTGATATCGCGTGGGTTTGGCAGCGCTTTGCCGGTAGCGGTATCGGGCGCGCGTGATTTGTCCTGAGGCGCCAGTCGAGTGAACTGAGTATTGGCCGCACCTGAGTTGGTGCGATTCAGGTTGTTGCCGGAGCCATCGAGTGACCGTGTCGGAGTGTTGCTTCCACCTCCATGAGCCGAGCCGCCGCCTTGCCCACCGCCTGCCCCGGTGTTGTAGTTAGTGCTGCCATTGCCGCCGGATGTTTGTCCGCCATTGCCGTTGGTAGTCGGATCGTTATTTTGATTGCCTCCGCTGGAATACTGGCCCTGGCCGCCACCCTGGTTATTGCCCTTAGTACCACCGGTGTGCTGGCTGTTGCCACCATTGCCCTGGTTACCGCCGCTGGTATGCTGGCTGTTGCCACCATTGCTTCGGTTACCGCCACCGGCCTGCTGAGTGTTGCCACCGTAGCCCCGGTTGCCATTAGCGGTGTGCTGACCGTTGCTGGCAACACCGCGGTTGCTGCCGTCGTTGCGGTGACTATGACCGGAATTACTGAGAAACCCACCGCCCGTGTGCTGACCACCGAGGCCGCTGCTACGTGCATCGCTGCCGAAAGCGCGGCCACCAAACGTGTTGCACCCGGTGTGTTGTGTAGCACGATGTTGTCCGGTGTGTGCGTGATGTTGACCCCGGTGGTGGCTTGCGCCTTGTGTCTGTTTGTGACCGCCATTGCCAACCGGTGCCTGGCGTCCGGTGTTGCCGCATTGGCCTGCAGCGGATCCACTATGTCGACCAGCCGAATTTTGTGTGCCAGTGGTGTGTCTTCCTGAGGGGCGCGGTTGTTGAGCTACAGCGTTGCTGCATCCGCCGGCGTTGCGACGTGCTGTTTGGTATCGGCCACCCTCGGCACTGCCACGGCGGCCGCTGTTGCGACAGCTGCTGTCCTGACTTGTGGATTGACCGCGTCGACCATTTTCATACCGCCCGGTGTCAGCGTTTCGGCAACCCTGGTTGCCTGCGTTGCCGCCACGCTGTCGTCGGCGCTCGCCGCCTTCACCGCACTGACCCGCGTTGCGTCGACTGTTGTCTGCGACATTGCGGCAAACCGGGTATTGCCGGGCTTTTGACTTGTTTGAATTACGAAAGGCGCGAAGCGCCTTGTCGGAGGATTGGTTGTTAGTGCTTAAAGACGACAGAAGCGAACCGATACTGCTTCCACCATTACAGCCTACCTGAGTTAAAAACTCAGGGGTCATTTCGAAAATCATGCATGGCTCCTTTGGGCGGTTGGAGCAGATTAGCGAGAACGACGGCTTATTATCTATTGCGTGTGCGCGGCTCTATTCCGGTAGCCCAATTGTTAGTTATGACTAATTACAATGTGTGGTATCTCGTTGTTATCCTGATACGTCATGCCGACCATACCGGTAAATTGTGCGCTCCGGCCAGAAGCTGACTTGCCGGAATCGCGGGTGACCTGCCGCAAGAGTGTATGCGACCGGACCAATAATACTATACCAGAGCTGCAGATAAACTAGTTTGAATCAAGCCGCAGAAGAGTGCGTCGCTGATGCCATTAACCGGCGGTGTGGAGTCGATTTCCCAGTGATTATTTCTGTTGGTCGGTCTGGCTGCTGATGGCAGCAGTAGTGGGTTATGTTGGTGTTTTTTTCGGTTGAGTGTCCTGGGTGCGTGCTGATTGATGAAAATATATAGCAGGTGTGGTTATTCGGTTTAATGATTGTTGTTGCTCTGTTTTTTTAAAATACTGAAAATAGCGTTATATATTGAACTTTACAGTGGTCGGAAATCTGGATGATATATGGGGTTTTTAGTGCAGGTTAGATGATTATAGATCGGTGTTCAGCTGGATTTTATGGTGGGATGCCGGGTGTAAGGTTATTTTCTTAGCTCTGTAAGTTGTGTAGGTTTTTATGGTAGTGGTAGTTCTACTCTACTGGTAATTTGGTGCCGCTAAGCCAAAAGTGATATGGCATATTGCTGAGTTATATAAGTGTGGTGGTTGATGGTGCTGTTAACGATTAATTTCAGTAGCAGCGTTGATGGGCTAAGAGAATTTTTAACTTGCCCGGCAGGGTGATGATGACCTGCAGTTGCGGGTTGATCTGGTGGCTGAGACAGGGGTTTATGGTGCCTCTGGCCCAATTCAACAGGGACTTTTTTGGTTGATGGAAATGCTGCCGTTTTTTCTGTGCACTGTAAGGCAATTGAATCTCCATTTTTAGTGCATACTCCAACAACGGAAGTCATTCCGGATTGGGCCAGTGTCGGGTCAGGCAAAGGCAATATATATAGAGCTCTCGCAACAAAATAAGTAAGTCGCAGCTCGGTCTTAGTCTCCCTGTACCTGGAATATTTCTACAAATGTCTTGATAAGACAGGGGTAAGGTATGGGTATGTTTAATACACCATTTTCGATTTACGAGTCTGCTACTGTTACTGGTAGCAGCGCGTCTGCAGCAGCGTCGTCTGCAACTGCGTCTGCTGCAACAAGCAAAAGTGCATCTAAATCTGGTTTCAAATCCAGTGGAAGCACAGCAACTAAAGGCTGCCCTCCAAAAGGCTGCCCGCCTAAGGGCTGTCCTCCCAAAGGTTGCCCACCAAAAGGCTGCCCGCCTAAGGGCTGTCCTCCTAAAGGTTGTCCTCCTAAAGGCTGCCCGCCAAAAGGCTGCCCACCTAAAGGTTGCCCACCTAAGGGCTGTCCTCCTAAAGGTTGTCCTCCTAAAGGTTGTCCTCCTAAAGGTTGTCCTCCTAAAGGCTGCCCGCCTAAAGGCTGCCCACCTAAAGGCTGTCCGCCTAAAGGCTGCCCGCCTAAAGGCTGCCCGCCTAAAGGCTGTCCTCCAAAAGGTTGCCCGCCTAAAGGCTGTCCTCCAAAGGGTTGCCCTCCAAAAGGCTGTCCTCCAAAGGGTTGCCCTCCAAAAGGCTGTCCTCCAAAGGGTTGTCCTCCAAAAGGTTGCCCGCCTAAGGGTTGCCCTCCAAAAGGCTGTCCTCCAAAGGGTTGCCCGCCTAAGGGTTGCCCTCCAAAAGGCTGTCCTCCAAAGGGTTGCCCGCC